>JALYXC010000212.1 GCA_030947315.1 Verrucomicrobiota bacterium
GCAAGCAATTCTTCGCCCCCTGGTAGGACGCTTATTCACGTTATACAACCATATCATTGCGATGAAGCCTGTCACTGCCAACACCACCAATCCCTCAACCAATGTCAATCCCAGCTTTCGGTTTCGCTGAAAAAAAATCTTCATAATTTTATTCCTGTTCCGGGTTTCATGGCGATATTTCATTCTAGCAATTCCAATGCCACGCTGGAAAGCCCAATAAATCCGCAAATTGCCTCCAAAAAAATGCGTGAGGTTCACGCAAATGTGAAAATTTTCACGCATTTGCAGCTTTCGCTTGGTGTCTTACTGTCTTGGTGGTTGAATTTTCGTTCAAAATGAAATTCGGCATCTGCAACGAAATTTTTCAAGACTGGAAACTGGATGACGCGATGGCTTTCGCCAAGAAAGCGGGCTACGACGCGATTGAAATTGCGCCGTTCACGATTGCCAGTTACGTGACGGAAATTTCCTCTTCTCAACGGAAAGAAATCCGCGAGCTGGCTGAAAAAAATCAAATCGAGATTTCCGGAATTCATTGGGTGCTCGCGCAAACGGAAGGTTTGCATCTGACACATCCTGATGAAAAAATTCGCGCCCAAACTTCCAACTATTTTTGCGATCTGGTTAATTTCTGCGGCGACCTCGGCGGAAAAATCATGGTGGTCGGCTCGCCCCAACAACGGAATATTTTGGAAAACATTTCGCATCAGGAAGCCTGGAACTGGGCCACCGAAATTTTTCGCGAACCGGTCATGCGCGCGGAAAATCGCGCGGTGACGATTTGTTTGGAACCGCTGGCGCCGAGTGAAACTAATTTTATTAATACCGCCGCCGAAGCGATTCGCTTCACGCAACAACTCAATACTCCGCATTTTAAAATTATTCTTGATGCGAAAGCGATGAGTTCGGAATCCAAACCGATTCCGCAAATCATTCGCGAAGCGTGGCCGCATTTTGCGCATTTCCACGCCAACGATAAAAATCTAAAAGGACCGGGTTTCGGCGAAACCGATTTTAAACCGGTCGCGGCTGCGTTAAAAGAAGTCGGCTACAAAGGCGGCGTGTCGGTCGAGGTTTTTAAGTTTGATGACGGCGCAGAAATCATCGCCACAAAAAGTCTGGAGTATTTAAAAAAGTCATTTGGAAATGGAATCGAATAACGCCCTGGGTTTTTGATGGCGATTTTATTTTTATTGATTTTCAGTTCGGGCTGGTTATTCCAACTCTTGCCGGTGCGGAATTAAACCGCGTTCAAAAGCCTGTCCAAGAAATCGGCGAATGGATTCGCGGCCTTTTTCGCCGTAATCAAGCGTCCAATGATTGACGTACATGCCGACAAATTTATCGGCCAAATTCGTTCCCATATCGCGCGCGTATTGAAGAGCGTGTTGCACAGCTTCGGCGCGATGATCGAGACTATATTGAATGCTCGCGGTTAAAATATCGGAAATAGTTTTGCGAATGTCCGGCGGGAATTTTCTATGAATCACGTTTCCGCCGAGCGGCAACGGCAAGCCATCATTTTCTTTTCCCCACCAAACGCCCAAATCTTCGCAGAGAACCAAACCTTCGTTTTGATAAGTCAATTGTCCTTCGTGAATAATGAGGCCAACCTCCGCTGCGCCAGAATGAATTGTTGCAAAAATTTGATCGAACGGCACGACGATGAAATCAAAATTTTGAATTTTGAATTTTGAATTTTGAGTTGGGGAATTCAACCAAAGTTGCAACGCGAGAAAGGCGCTGGTCATGGTTCCCGGCACGGCGATTTTCTTTTTTAGAATTTCTTCGCGAGAAAATTTTTCTTTCGCGACAAGCATTGGGCCGTAACCGTCGCCCATGCTCGCGCCGCTCGGCAGCAACGCATATTTTTCGCTGACATAAGCGTAGGCGTGAATGCTGATGGCGGAAATATCAAGCTCGCCGCGAGTGGCGCGTTCGTTGAGCGTTTGGATATCCTGCAAAATATGTTGGAACACAAAACCGCGCGTCGGAATAAGTTCCTTGGCCAATCCATAAAACATAAAAGCATCATCCGGATCGGGCGAATGGCCGAGCGTGAGCGTTTTGTTTTCCATGCCATAATTTTGAAGTCAGCGATTTGAATGTCGAATCAAAAGCGGGCGGTCACTGCGTCTGGGCAGAGCGCGGGACTTCTGAGTAAATTATTCTTTTCCCGAATCGCCTCTTTGCGACACTGACGACATGGGCATCACGCCGCGACAATTTGAACAAATGTCTTTGCGAACTGCGGCTGGAAAAAAATCTGGGACGCGAATTGCGTTACCGGTTTTGAAAACGATTTTTCGCCCACCCGTTTCGTCTCAAATTATTCTTGGGATTGATCCTTCGTTGCGCGGGACGGGTTATGGCGTGATAAAATTGAGCAAGCCGTTTCCACAAACGCTGGCGCATGGCACCATTTCCTGTCCGGCAAATTGGGAACGTTCGCGTTGTTTGGCGAAAATATCCCGAACATTACGTGAAATTTTAAAACAACATTCACCCACCATTTGCGCGATTGAAGGATTGTTTTTCGCGCAAAATATTCAGACCGCCATGATCATGGGAGAAGCGCGGGGAGCGGCTCTGGCAGCCGTTGCTGAAGCTGGTTTGGAAATTTTTGAAATTTCGCCGCGCAAAGTTAAACAGGCGATTGTTGGCTACGGCGCGGCGCAAAAACTGGCCGTCGCAAAAATGGTGCAGCGCATTTTGCATCTCACTGAATTGCCCGCCGCTGATGCTGCCGACGCGCTCGCGCTTGCGCTCGCACACGCGCAAACAAACACGACGCTGGGTTTGAATGCGCCCAAAAAAATTTGAAGTGTATTTAAAAAAACAACTGGCGTTTTTTGTCAGAAAAAAATTAATTATTTCCGCTGCCGCCACAATTCAAAATGGTAGAGCGCGACCACGACGAGCGAATGTTGAATTTTTCCTGACGCCACGAGATTTGGAACCTCCGAAATCGGCACGAGCTTCGTAATCAAATCTTCGCCACCATCAAATTTCACCTCGTGTTTCAACACGCAATTTTCCACGAGCACCGTGTGGCAGGTGTTGCTCATGATGGCTGGATTGGGAAGAATTTTTCCGATAAGTTGCGCACTTTTTTCGTCCCCTTGGTAACCGGTTTCTTCGCGCAATTCCCGCAGCCCGGTCGCGACTGGTGAAATATCACTGGCATCCATCATGCCGCCGGGAATTTCCAGTTCCACGGTATCTGATCCGTGACGATACTGCTCCACCATCACTAATTTATTTTCCGCCACGATGGCAATGACGTTCACCCAATTAACACAATCAATGACAAAAAAATCGTGTTCGCTGCCGGTGCGTGGAGAAATTTTGCGGTCGGAACGAATGGAAAAAATTCGAAAATCGCCCACCGGTTTCGAACTGATTTTTTCCCATGGTGTAATCATAGAACAATCACAAACCTTTTTCTTGGGCGGCCCAGCCTTGTTTCATCAAATGAAGCAAATGCGCCAGCGCTTCTTCGTAACTTTTATTTTTTTTGATCGCCAATTGTTTCGCGCGCTTGTCGAGTTGCGCCGCCATTCCCACCGATTTTTCTTGCGGACAACCGATTGCGGAAAGCAGAGAAGCGAGATCGGCGAGGGTCATGCCAGATTTATGCCCGCGAAAAAGCGGAAAATATTTTTTGAAGAATTGTTGGCTTTCGCGTTCTTCGCGTGGTTCGCGGGCAATTTATTTCACTGAATCCGCCGGAACAATTCTTATACTCTCCACGCCGACACGCGCAGTTGGTTTACTTTTTTCGCCGCCGCCGCTCATGGCCGTCGGCAGGTCGCCGAGTTTTCCCAGAACGTCGTCGCCTTTTATTACTTGTCCAAACGCGGTGTATTGACGATCCAGAAATTTCGCGTCGCCGAGGCAGACGAAAAATTGGCTCCCGGCCGAATCAGGATTCTGGGAACGCGCCATGGAAATCACGCCGCGCACATGCGGCTTGTCGTTGAACTCCGCTTTAATTTTATAACCCGGATCGCCCGTGCCCCAGCGATCTTCCATGCTCACATCTTTTGTCAGCGGATCGCCGCCTTGAACCATAAATCCTTTGACGATGCGATGAAAAGCCGTGCCGTCATAAAATCCTTTTTTGGCGAGCGTCTTGAAATTCTCGACCGTTTTTGGCGCGACATCCGGCCAAAAAGAAATGACCATTTCGCCATGGGTAGTTTTAATAACTGCAACTTCGTTTGTTTCCATAATTTTATATTTTCTTATTTAAGTGAGTTAGCCGGGACAATTTTTATACTTTCCACGCCGATCCGCTTGTCAGGCCGATCGGGCGGATGGGTTGGAGTTGTGGCAATTTTTTCCAGGACATCGTCGCCTTTGATTAATTTGCCGAAGGCCGAGTATTGATGATCAAGCTGGCTGGCGTCGCCGTGACAGATGAAAAACTGGCTGCCGGCAGAATTGGGATCCGGCGAACGCGCCATGGAAAGAACGCCGCGCTGATGCGAACGATCATTAAATTCCGCGTCGAGTTTATAACCCGGATCGCCCGTGCCCCATCGTTCTTCCTGCGACGCATCCTTGGTCAAAGGATCGCCACCTTGAATCATAAACCCGCGGATGACGCGATGAAAAGCGGTGCCGTCATAAAATCCTTTTTTGGCGAGCGTCTTGAAATTCTCCACCGTTTTTGGCGCAACATCCGGCCAGAATTCCGCCACCATTTCACCTTCGGAAGTTTTAATTACTGCGACTTCATTGGTAGTGGTCCAGATTTTTGAATCGTTTTTGGAATCCTTTTTTGCTTCGGTTTTAATGGGTTCCGGTGAGGATTCTTTTGTCGCGGGAGATTGTTTGCAAGCAGTGGTCAAACAAAGAGCGATTCCTAAAACGCAGCCTAAAAAAATTGTTTTCATTTCGTGAGGTTTGCCATGAAGGGTTTTTAAAGTCCAATAGAATTCCATCGCCAATCTGAAATTATTGTGACAATTTTTTTTAATCCAATGAGCGCCATTGCTGACTCTGCGAAGTCCGACAAAACAATTCCAATTGCTGAATCTGTCCAGACAAACAGTCACCGTTTGATGTCGCTCGATGTTTTTCGCGGCGTGACGATTGCCGCCATGATGCTCGTCAACAACGCGGGCGATTGGAAAAATATTTACGAACCGCTCGAACATGCCAAATGGCACGGCTGGACTTTTACCGACACGGTGTTTCCATTTTTTCTTTGGATTGTGGGCGTGGCCATTCCGTTGTCGCTGGGACGACGACTTGAGCAAAATGAAAATCGCTCACAACTTGTTTCGAAAATTTTGCGCCGCGCTGTGATTCTTTTTGCACTCGGACTTTTTCTCAACGCGTTCACTTATTTCTACAACGGATTTTTTTCACCGAAGCACGAAGGGTTTGCTTTTTGGATGAAGGACATGGCGGCGCATCTTCGTTATCCTGGCGTTCTGCAACGAATCGGAATCTGTTATTTATGCGCGAGCCTGATTTTTCTCAGCACGACTATTCGCGGACAAGCCGTTTGGATCGGCGCGTTGCTGGCGGGTTATTGGGCCATGATGAACTGGATTCCGGTGCCCGGTTTTGGCGCGGGCATTTTAGAGTTGCGCGGAAATTTTTCCGAGTTTGTGGACACAATAATTTTTCAGGGACACGTTTTTCGCGAGTCCACCACTTACGATCCCGAAGGAATCATCAGCACGATTCCCGCGATTGCCACCGTGCTTTTTGGCATCATGGCTGGACATCTTTTGCGGTCAAAAAAAAGCGTGGAAGAAAAAACTGTCTGGCTGCTGGTCGGTGGAAATATTTTATTGTTCGCTGGGGAAATAATGAATTTCTGGCTGCCGATTAACAAACGAATCTGGACCAGTTCTTATTCCGTTTTTATGGCGGGTCTCGCGATGAACGTTTTTGCCGTTTATTATTGGTTCATTGATGTGAAAAGTCATCGAACTTGGGCCAAACCTTTCGCCATTTATGGAATGAACGCGATCACCGTTTTTGTGCTGTCAGGAATTCTCGGACGACTTTCTCTGGAAATAAAAATGACGGGCACGAGCGGAGAAAAAATTCCGCTGAAAGTTTTTCTTTACGATCATTTTTTTGCGCATCTCGCCAGCCCGAAAAATTCCTCGCTGCTTTGGGCAATCAGCTACGTTTTGCTGCTTTATCTGGCGGCTTATTTTATGTATCGCCGAAAATGGTTTATCAAATTTTAGAAAAAGGAGGGCAGGCGAGACGCCCTGCTTTTAGTCCGTTGCATCCGAGAAACTTTTCCATTATTTTTTCACCATGATTGCTGTTGAATCCATTCGCAAAGAATCGCCCGTTCCGCCAATTTTGTCAGGTCTCCAGCAATTCGACTGGCCGCTCGCTTTTGCAGCGGAAGAATTAATTCGCCAGCACATCGCAACTTTTCTCGCGAAAAATAATTTTGCCGCGCAACTCGCCGCTCGCATGGCGAATGAAACCGCCACCGATTTTTTTGAATGGATCGATCATCTCGTGCTTTCGCCCGCTGACGAAACCGCGTTGCGCAAAGTGGGTTTCAGCAATGACGAAGTCGAAACGCCCGCTGGCGAAATTGTTTTGCATCATCCTCGCGCCACGTTGCCACGCATTATTTTGCGCGCTGGGCAAAAACAAAATCCATCGGTCATCGCATTGCGTCCTGAATTTATTGCCGATTTTATGGCGAAATTAAATTTGACCGGCGAAATCGAAGGCGAACCTTGTTCCTGCTATCGCCGATTTTTGGTAAGCGAAGAAAATGGCGCGCGCCTCGAAGCAATCGAACGACACGCTTATCGCGGTTTTGTTTCCGCAAAATTAAAGTCCGGCGAACTCGAAAAAATTATTCAAGCCAAAGAACTCTGGCGCACCCGGCAACGCCGCGCTTTTAAAAACGACGCCGAAGGTTTCGCCATCGCCAACAAAATTTTGGACAAATCGCTGGAACTCGTCGGACGCGATTTGTCCTGCCAGTTTTATTTTGAAGAAGAACGCGCTTATTGGGAAAGCCGCAATCGCGCTGCGCAGATCCAGAAGCGCCGCCAGGATCAACTCGGCCTCGGTTGGGGCAATCACGATCACCACACGTTTCGCAGTTCGCGCGAACATTTTGTGGACGTGAATAATTTTCTTTTGCGGCTCGGTTTTGAAAAACGCGAACGTTATTACGCCGGCGCGGAAGCTGGTTGGGGCGCGCAAATTTCGGAACAACCGGTTGTCGGAATCGTCGTTTTTGCCGATGTCGATTTGATGCCCGATGAAACGCAGATTGATTTTTCCAGCACGCGACTTTCTCCCGCGCCGAAGCTCGGCACAGTCGGGTTGTGGATCGGACTGCACAGCGAAAGTTTTCTTGATGCCGGAATGCATCATCTTGAAGCCCGTTTTGATTTTGAATTGTTGCGCGACCAATTAAAGGAACGCGGCATCAACACGATGAATCCATTTTCCAATTTTGAATTTCTGCGTCAGGCCTTTACCGAAGGCGAACGCTGGCCGGTCTGCCGCGAACGCGCGGACAAATTACTGCGCGCAAAATTAATTACGCCGGAACAATTTGAAAAATTTATAAAAGAAGGCGCGCTCGGCAGTCATTTGGAAAATCTGCAACGGCGCGGTGGTTTCAAAGGATTCAATCAAAAAGCAGTCAGCGTCATTATCGCCGGAACTGACCCGCGCAAAAATCATTTTGAACCGGTGGCGGCTTAAGTCGAAAAATATTTTTTTGGTTAAAATTATCTTCATGGATTCAGAAAAGTTTCCCCGCATTTCCCGACGCGAATTTATCGGCAATTCCATTCTGACCGCCGCCGCTCTGGCGCTCGGAGAACTGCCCGCAACTGCTCAAACGAACGTGTTGGGCGCGGATGATTCCAAACCACTTGCCAGTCTCGACAAAAATGCGCGGCATCTTCGCGTGGTCATGCGCGAAGCTGATGGCAGCGCGATATCTTCCGAGCGTCTCGCACTTTTGCACGCTCGCGATCTCGCCAACGATCCGCTCCCGCAAGCGATTTCATCTGCGGAAGGACGCGCTCGAATTGGTTTGGCGAAAGAACCTTTTCAACTGAGCGCGCGGCTGAAAGTTCCCGGTTTCGGAGAAGTTTATTGTTACGCCGACAACAGCGGCAAAGGTTATTCGAAACAGGATAATATTGAATTTGTCGTGGAGGCGGCGGCCACGCGCTTGCGTCGGGTGCGGGAATATTTAGAAAAAAATCCCGGTCTTCCTGCGGACGCAGAATTTGAAAAACATCTCGCGGCGGCGGCGAAAACCATTTCAAAAAAAGCGGGCGCAGAACAAATTGCCCAGGCTTACGAAGTGTTAG
>JALYXC010000224.1 GCA_030947315.1 Verrucomicrobiota bacterium
CGCCGATTTCAATCGTTTGCGGATTTTTCATGGCCCAACGAATCAGCGATTCAATTTGCGGCGGAATCGTGGCTGAGAAAAGTGAGGTGTGCCGTTGCCGAGGACATCTGTCCACAATCCGGCGCACGTCGGGCAAGAAACCCATGTCGAGCATTCGATCCGCTTCATCCAACACCAGAAATTGGACCTGATCAAGTTTGCAAGTCCCGCGTTCGAGATGATCCAGCAACCGCCCCGGCGTGGCGACGATGATATCGATCCCGCGACGCAACGCGTCCATTTGCCGGCCATAACCGACGCCGCCATAAACCACCGCTGCGGTAATATTGGTAAAGCGGCAAAAATCGCGCAACGCAGTTTCGACTTGCGCGGCCAACTCGCGCGTTGGTTCTAAAATTAAAACGCGCGTGGCGCTGCTGTGTTGTCCGAGTTTGGAAATAATTGGCAAAGCAAACGCGGCTGTTTTGCCAGTGCCAGTTTGGGCGCTGCCAATTACATCCTGGCCGGAAAGAATCAATGGAATGGCGCGAAGTTGAATGGGAGTCGGGTCCACGTAACCCATCGCTTTGACGCCATCAAGCACGGCCGGCGAAAGACCAAATTTTGTAAAAGGCATATTAAAAAATTGCGAGCAACGAATTTGGAATGACGAATTTTTTTTTAAATCAAACTGCTTCGCTGGCCGCGGGTTCGGCATTTTGTTTTGGTTCGACTTCCGCAAGCGAAGGCGCATTTGCCTGTGGCGCAGAATTTTTTTCCGTCGCTTCACCAGGAACGGGACGCACCGCTTCGAGTTCTGAAACGCGCGGCTCAATCGTCTCAACACTTTCGTTGGGAACGGATTCGCCTTGTGTTCCAGGTAAATTTTCCTTTTTTGGTTTCGGCGGCTGGGGCGGTTTAAACAGTGGTTTTTTAGCTGTTTCCAAAATGCCGTTGGAAAATTCGATAACATGTCCCTGATGCACGAGCCAATGCAAATCGGCGTTAATTTTTTGTTCGGGCAGCGATTCGGCCGTTTCGGTTTTGGTTTCGGTCGGAGCGGTTTCGAGGGAAGCGGGCGCCAATGCATCCATCAGTTTGCGGCGGGTGCATTTCGGCGTGGCATTGATGAAATCCACAATTTTTTTCACGTTCTCAGAAACTGGAGTCGCTTCTACATCCAGAAAATGGGGACGCGCCACGCAAACATGCGTGATGTTTTTATTGACCTTAAAAAATTGCAAACCACGGTGGGCCAATTGTTGGCTCAAGGAAGTGACCACCTGGATGGGAAAGCGTTGCTGCTCTTCCCAAGCCACCCGCAACAAACGCTGCAATCCTGGCGAACGCAATTGGCGGCTGGCGGGTCCGCTTAAAGTATGGCGCTCGATCGACTTGATGATGTTCGGCAAATGGGTTTCGCGAAAATGTTTTTCGACTTCTTCGCGACTGCCTAATTTTTTTGCTTCCGGCTCGGGAACATTCAGGCAAAGAAATTCAGTTTTAAAACTTTGGTTTTCCATCCATTTTTTTACGACGGCTTCATCTTTGACGATTTTGACCCGCGATTTGAAAGCGTCAAAAGTCATTCGCGGAAATCGTTCCGCGTGGAGTTTGCGCAATTGATTCTGATAATCGTGATAATTGGGCGGGCCAAGAATCGCGCCGCTCATACCGCATTGCGCGACAAATGTGTAAATCCCTTTGGGCGCTTCGGCGGGAATTTTTTCGATTTGATAAAAAGTTGAGAAATGTTTTTCCAAAACGTGCGCAATGGCTTCCTCTTGCGAATCCCAAAGCGAATCATCCAGCGCGCAAAGAAAAAGCGGCTGCACCGGTTGCCCATCCGGTTTTTTTATCACTTCGAATCGGACTTCCTGCCGATCCGGTTTTTGCAAAATCATCTTGGCAATATCAAACAATGGAAAAGCGCGGCCTGTCATTTTGATTTGGCGGGCGAGTGAATCCACTCCTTTTTCGTCGGGCACAAGCGAGATATTAATTTGCGGGAGCGGCTGCGGAGCTTCACGCCGTTCGGGATGATCATCGCGTTGAAAACGTTCGCCGGATTGGGGACGATCTTCCTGGCGACGCGGGCCGCGACTGCGCTCTTCGCGAGGGGAACGATTCTGGTCGCGCCCGCCTTTGGGAAAATCGCGCCGCAATGAACGGCCTTCTCTGGGGCGATCGTCGAATTTTGTTCCGCGATCGTCGCCGCCCAAGTGTTTGGCGTATTTATTGGAGGTGGAGGATTCCTGAGCCCAAGCGGGCAGGAAAAGTTTTTCCAAATCAAAATCCGGTTCTGGAGATGTGCTCATGATTAACAACAGACGCCAACCATGGCGCCTCGAATAAAATTACAAACCTAGAATGGATTGGACAAAGAAAGATTGCAAGCAGAGTCGAGCGACGAGAGGAAGTTTTTGCCACTCAAAAATCCAAAACTCAAAATCCAAAATTTTTTTGAAATTACCGATCCCGATTCAAATTTTTATTCAGGCCCACGCTACTGCCCCGTTTGGAAATTTTCCGGCTCGTCAGGATTTTTTCCGTGGTGCCAATTTTTAAATATTTCGCTTTAACTTTTTCCAACATTTCGTCGCGACGATTATAAAGCCGTTTTAATTTTCGCGGTTTTACGCGGCTCAAACAATAAGCTGTGAGCAGTGGCAGTGAAATGGTTGAGTCCACGTACGCGACCACGCAATCGGGCAAGGTATCGGGATCCACTTTTCCCCAACTGACCGCTTCGGCCGGCGTCGCGCCGGAAAGTCCGCCGGTGTCTGGACGAGCATCGGTGCATTGCAGAAAATAATCGTGACCTTTTTCCTGAAGGCCCATGACTTCCTGAATTTGCGGCTCGGTTTGCAACATGAAATTTTTCGGTGAACCGCCGCCGAGAATAAACACCGACGATTTGTGTCCGCTTGATTTTGCTTCGTAAACAATCGCGGCAGTTTGGTTCACGTCGCGATTTACATCGGGCAAAAGTTTCGAGCCGCGCATCGCCATCGCCGCGACGTTCATGCCGATGGAGCTATCGCCGGGACTGCTCGTGAAAATTGGAATGCCACATTCGTAAGCCGTCGCGAGCATGGAAGAATTTTTAAGCCCGAGTTTTTTACTCCGTTCGGAAATATATTTGCCGAGCAGAAAGTGAAATTCATCGGTGCCCATTGGCTTTTGAAATTCTTCGCCTTGAATCACTTCCCGAACAAACGCATCCGTATCGAGCAAAACGTTGTAATCAAACAAGATATCGTAAATGCGAATCACCCCGTCTCGATGCAGCGCCACGTCATCCAAAAAAGGCGAGCCGGAATAAAGTTTCATGTCCAGGCCGTAATGCAAATCGTGATAAAGATTTGCGCCGGTCGAACCCATCCAATCCACAAAACCGGCATTCATGAGCGGAATCAAACACGATTTTCCGAGTCC
>JALYXC010000544.1 GCA_030947315.1 Verrucomicrobiota bacterium
GTTTTGGATCCCGCCCCGTGAAGGAGATTAGTTGGAGCGCCCACCATTTTTCCACATCAATCAATTGTCCAAACTGAAAATGAAAAGCGCGCAAAAAAGAAAATTGCCAGTTTTTATTTTCCGCGAAATTTTCAATGAACCGGCGCAAACCGCCCCGGCCTTCTTTCAAGCGCAACAGTTGGGAGACGAACAGTTGCGCGCAATCCTGATAAAGCGCCGCTCGCTCGCTGGATAAATTTTCCGGCCAACTCAATTCGTTAAAAGTAAGCGGAACGGTTTCGCGAAGATGCGCCCGCACGGAAGCGAGGGGATCGAATCGCCGGGATTGTCTGGTTTGCAAATTCATTTGCAGCGCGAGACTTTCCTGCACGGTGGCCTGCAAATGCGCGGCTAATCCATCCACCAACCAACGCGGCAATTCATTGGCCTGGCCAGCTGAAGAGCGATTGGCCTGTTCGATCAAAAGAATTTCAACCACCGTTCTGACAAAACGTGATTCTTCGATCTGCGTCGGCAATTCCACGGCGTAAGCCCAGCCGTCCGAATAATAAGTGGACGCCATGGTAATTTCTTCTTCGCGTAAAAATGGATTCAGATAAAGATGTATTTTTCCGGCGCCGCGATCCGCCAGGCCGACTTGCTGACCCAGTGCTTCCTTGATTCGTTCGCAGGAAACCGCCACCAGATTTTGCTCGAGAGCTACGCGCGGTTTGGTAGAGGAATCCTGCGCCAGCTTGTTTGGCGTGATCATAAAAAACCATCCGCCCGCCATCGGTGCGCGGGAAATGGAAGGTTGGACGCCAGGAGAATTAAACAATGGCGCCGGACCATGCACGATAAATTGCTGCGAACTGCTTCGCACCGACGTTCCGGGCGAATGCGCCTTCGCCAAATAGCTCGTCAGAAAAATTGCAAAAAAAAAGGAGAAAAATTTCACGGATTAAAATTCAGCTTACCGAAAATATTTTTTGAACAAAAGAAGAATTCCATAGATAGATTTCGGTCCTGCATAAATAATTGCTGAATTGTTAACCGAACTTGTTACGCTTAACCCCACTATGACTATTCAACTGGCAGTTTTGTGCGACGCCGCCACGGATTATAACGGCAAGCTGAATATTCTCGGAACGTTTGACACGATTTTTTCTTCGCAATTTCCGGCTATGCATCCGCAATGCTCGATGGCGCTCCGGGTTATTTTCAGCAAAAACGAAGAAGGCCGGCGCCAATTAAAAATGAATTTTGTGGATGAAGATGGCAAATCCATCATGCCCCCCATTGAGATGCCGGTGGATGTGATTGTGCCGGGCGATGCGACTTTTATTTCCCGTAATTTCATTGTGAACATTCAACAATTGAAATTCGAACAATCAGGCTATTACGGAATTGATCTCGCTATGGATGGCCGCCACGAAATGAGTATTCCGCTGGCTATTAAACAAATGCCCGCGCAGAAAATCAGTTGATCCCGGGATGGAGTTGATCAAAAATTATTTCCCTTATTTCATTGCTTGCTCATGTCGTTCGCTGATTTTCCTGAACAGAAGCAACCCATCGCGCTGCTCCAGCGCAGTTTGGAGCGCGGCCGTTTAGGACATGCTTATTTATTTTCCGGAAATGATCTGTCCGAACTCGAAGCGGTCGCGCGCACTCTGGCCAAAACTTTAAATTGTCAATTGCCCCCGCGCCGCAGCAAAAATAATCTTCCGCTCGATGGTTGCGACCAATGCGATAGTTGCCGCCGCATTGATGACGCCAATTATCCCGATGTTTTTTGGGTGCGGCCGGAATCCAAATCGCGCGTCATCACCATCGAACAAATTCGCGACTTGATGCAAATAATAAATTTAAAACCATCGGTGGCAGAATTTAAACTTGGAATCATGGTGGCGGCCGATCGTTTAAATCCTCAAGCGGCCAATGCTTTTTTGAAAACGCTGGAAGAGCCGCCGCCTAAATCCGTTTTGATTTTGCTCAGCGCCGCGCCGCAGAAAATTCTGGAAACAATTTTATCGCGCTGCCTGCGTTTGAATTTTGCCGGCGAAAGGAAACAGCATCCCGCGGAAACGGAATGGCTTTCGGATTTTAGCCAAACCGCTGCCAAAAAAGGCGGTTTGTTGGAGCGTTATCGTTTGCTGGGCGTGCTGATTAAAAAATTAGGCGAACAAAAAACAGCGATTGAAAAAGCGCTGACGGCACGTTCACCGTTGGAACGCTACGATGATTTAGAACCAAAGCTGCGCGATAAATTGGAAGATCAATTGAGCGCCTCCATTGAAGCAGAATATCGCCGGCAACGCGCTGATTTATTGGTCGGTTTGCAATGGTGGCTGCGCGATGTCTGGCTGCAAACGCTCGCCTTGCCTCAGGAAATTTTTACGTTTCCACAATTTTTGGCCACCGCCCAAACAGTAGCCAAACGAATTTCTCCCGCCGAAGCCATGGAAAATTTGCAGATCCTCGAGCAGACTCAACGCTTGCTCAGCACCAATGTTCAGGAAGCACTCGCCTTGGAAGTCGGTTTGCTCAAATTAAAATTGTAAATGGAAATTCCCCGGGCAAGATTCCCACCCTGCCGATTTCTTTATTCGGGTGTCCGCACAGGACGGCGTTTTTGAAATAATCGTAATTGAGTTTCAATTTCCATCGCTAAATCTCTGTCATTCGCAGCCTTCGCAATCGCCAACGCTTTTTCCGCAATGCGCGTCGCTTTTTGAAATTGTCCAGTTTCAGCGCAGGCGGCGGCCAGGGTTTGCAAAATTGAGGCGTCTTTTTCTTGAGTCAATTCCGCGGCGCGCGTCGCCAGTTTTACCGCCTCATCGCCATTACGTAACTCAGGAGTTTTTTCCGTCGCCAGAATCCAGGCCAAGCTATTGAGCGCCATGACATTATCGGGATTGAGGCGAACCGTTTCGCGAAAATGAGGAAGGGCTTGCTCCATTTGATTTTTTCTCATGAAGCCAACACCCAAACTGTAATGCGCGCCGGCGTGATCCGGTTTAATTTGTAACGCGGCTTCGTGCTGCTCCATCGCTTCATCCCATTTTCCCTGCTGCGCTAATTCGACGCCGAGATTCTGATGGGCGATCCAGCTTTGCGGATTTTTGACCAGCGTATCGCGCCAGAGCGTTTCGGCATTTTTATAAATCAAACATTGACGCCAGGTCGTCACGGAAAGAACAATAACCAGCGCAAAAGCCGCCACAAAAAGTTCCGGCCGTTTTCTGGAAAAGCGCGCTCCCAGACCGATCACCAACGCAATGATTCCAATAATAGAAGTGTATTGCCAATGATCCGCTACCAACGAGTATTTTTGAAAATAAATATTAAAAAAACCGAGCACCGGAAAGAGCGTGATAATAAAATAACCCAATCCAAACAAAAAAGGTTTTCCCCAACTGTTGCGAAAAGCCCACAAAAAAAAGAGCCATCCGAGCAAGGCCAGCGCGGGCAAATAAGAAAGGAACGCGCCTCCGTCAATTTCCCAGCGCGGATAAACAAAAGCCAGATGAAGCGGCACGAGCGCTTTGAAAAGATAAAACCAGATTGCCCAACCAGCGCCCGCCAAACGTGACGCAAAACTGGCGGCGTGCACGATGTCAGTCGAAATGGCGCGATTGTATTGAAACCAAATCGTCACCAGCGCCAACACGAACGAAAGCGCAAAAAATGGAAGGACACGAAAAAAATCGCGGCGACCGATTCTCCCGTTTCGCCACCAGACGCACCCGATCAAAACAAAAGGAAACATCACGACAGACGTTTTGCTCAATAACGCCAATAGAAAAGTGATGATCGAGAAAATATAAAATTTGGAGTTTTGGATTCCGTGTTTGGCGTTTTCAAATTTAAAATAAAGTAGAAGTGATAACGCATAAAAAAACATGGCCAGCGTATTTTTTCGCTCTGTAATCCACGCCACTGATTCGACATTCACCGGATGCAGAGCAAAAACTAAACCAGCAAACCAGGCGCCGGGAATTTTCAAATATTTCAGCGCGCGCCAAAAGAAAACCGAAGTAAAACCGTGCAGCAAAATATTCGCGGCGTGATAACCGGTCGGATTCAGTCCCCACAGCCGCCATTCCAACCAGAACGAGGTCAGCGTCAGCGGAAAATAATCATAAAATTTTGTGCTGAACCAGATATCGCCGAGTCCATTTTTCACGAGCGGATTTTCCGTGAGCATATCGTCGTCATCCCAGATAAATCCCGCTTGAAACATGGGCGAATACGCGATCAAGGTCAGCGCCAAAATTAAAATTAAACCCCAAAAAATCGAAGAACCGGCAACTTCTGTCGGGCGTTCCTCAGAAGAAAAAACCTCACTTTTTTTCCGCGGTGAATTTTCAATTCGGGATTTTTTCTGAGCATTCGGGGCCACCAAAAAATCCTAAAAAAGAACGAGGTTACTGGCAAGTAGAAGCTCGACTGAGGAGAAACGCTGTTGCTTTAAGATTTCAGGTGCGCCGCCAAATTGTTTTTATAGTTCATCCACTGCGATGACACGCATGATTTCTTCCAGGGTGGTTTGACCTTCCATGACACGCTTTAAGCCGTTGTTCCACATGGTTTGCATTCCCTGTTGAATGGCGATTTGCTGGAGCGCGCGCGTCGGCATTTTTTGCAGAACGGCGTCCCGAAAAATTTGATCCGCCTTGAGCAATTCGGTCACGGAAGTGCGCCCTTGAAAACCGGTTTGCAAACATTGATCACATCCTGCGCCGCGGCGGAATAGCGCGGTTTCAATGGCTTCAGGTGGAAGCAATTTGAGTAATCCTGGTTCGGGTTCATAAGGCTGTGAACAATAATTGCAATTGATGCGAATCAAACGAACGCCGAGCACGCCAATAATACTGGACGAAAGAAGAAATGGTTCGATATCCATATTAATCATGCGCGCAAAAACGCCCGCGGTGCTGCCACTGTGAATGGTGCTGATGACCAAGTGCCCCGTTAGTCCGGCCTGCACGGCAATGGCCGCCGTTTCCGGATCGCGAATTTCGCCGACCATGATCACTTGCGGATCCTGTCGCATGAGGGAACGCAACGCTTTTGGATAAGTAAATTCCTGGCCAAGATTGACTTGAGCCTGCGCGATCATCGGCAAACTAAATTCGACTGGATCTTCCACCGTCGCGATGCTGATGGCGGTGCCATGTTTTTGCACGAGATGATAAAGAGCAGAATAAATCGCGGTGGTTTTTCCGGAGCCGGTCGGGCCGGTCAGCAAAATGAGTCCGCTCGGTTTGGTTAACAA
>JALYXC010000302.1 GCA_030947315.1 Verrucomicrobiota bacterium
GCGACATTTTTTGTGGCCGACGGAAATATTTTCGACATCCGTTCGCAGGTAAAACGCGTTTGGATTTCCGGCAAAGAAATTAATTTAGAAAATCGCCACACACGCCTTTACGAGAAATATAAAAATCGGCCAAAAAAGAATTGAGGGTTTTGTGTGGTGACAGAAGCGGCGAACGGAGTTAAGCTTTGGGGGTGAGCATCACCTTTCCAGATGAGCTTTTGCGAAGCGCCGGATTGTCAGAAAATGACACCCGCGCGGAATTGGCGGTCGCTTTATTCCAGCAAGAGAAAATGACTTTAGGACAAGCCAGCAAACTCGCGCAAATGAATCAGGCCGATTTTATGCATGTTCTGGCGAGCCGAAAAATTTCACTTCATTACGGCGTCGAAGATTTAAAAGAAGACGTTCAAACGCTGCAAAAACTTGGGCATCTGTGATTGTTGTAAGCGACGCCTCTCCGTTGATTTGTCTCGCCAAAGCAGGTCACTTGTTATTGTTGGAGCGGCTTTACAAAAACGTCCTTATCCCTCCCGAAGTTCGTCGTGAAATCACTTCTATTCAATCACCGGAAGCGGAGGAAATTCGCGGAGCATTCTGGATCGAAACAGTTTCTGTCGTGGATCAATCAACGTATAACTATCTTTGCAAAACTTTGGATTCTGGCGAGGCAGAAGCAATTGTCCTCGCACTGGAAACGAACGCGGATTTTCTGCTGATTGATGAGCGTTTGGGACGCCGGTTTGCCGCAAGTTTCGACATTCAAGTCATCGGTCTCCTGGGTGTTTTTTTGCGCGCAAAAAAGGTCGGCTTGATTCCATCTGTCAAACCTCTGCTCGAAGATCTGAAAAGTAAAAGTGACTTCTGGATAGATGAGTCTTTGTATCTCGAAATTCTAAAAATCGCTGTCGAATGAAAATAAAAATCTTCTTCACCATTTTGCTTCTCAACTGTTGTGTCAGTTTCTGTTCCGCAGCGCTGCGAGAAAATTACGACATTCTCATTCGGAACGGAACCATTTACGACGGCAGCGGAACGCCCGGTTTCATTGGCGATGTTGCAATTAAAAACGATAAAATTGTCGCTGTTGGAAAAATTGAAAAAACCTCCGCCAAAAATATAATTGATGCGAGCGGTCTCGCCGTTGCGCCGGGATTTATCAACATGCTCAGTTGGGCGAACGAGGCGTTGCTGCACGATGGCCGTTCGCAAAGCGATATTCGACAAGGCGTCACGCTGGAAATTTTAGGCGAAGGCGAATCCATGGGGCCGCTCAATGAAAAAATGAAGCGGGACATGATTGCTGAGCAAGGCGATCTCAAGTTCGATGTAGCATGGACGACGCTGGGCGAGTATCTGGAATATCTGGAAAAACGCGGCGTCTCCTGCAACATCGCGTCGTTTGTCGGCGCGACCACCGTTCGTATTCATGAACTGGGTTATGACAATCGTTCGCCGATGCCTGCCGAATTGGAGCGGATGAAAAAACTGGTGGGCGCCGCGATGAAAGAAGGCGCGCTTGGCGTCGGTTCCTCGCTGATTTATGCGCCCGCTTTTTACGCGAAAACGGATGAGTTGATTGAACTTTGCCAAGCGGCCGCGCCCTACGGCGGAATTTATATTTCGCATTTGCGCAGTGAGGGAAATCGTTTTATCGAAGCGCTCGATGAACTTCTTCAAATTGCGTGGACGGCAAAAATTCCTTGCGAAATTTATCACCTGAAAGCTGCGGGACAAGAAAATTGGCCGAAGCTCGATGAAGCCATTTTGAAAATAAACAACGCGCGCGCCGACGGTTTGGAAATTACCGCTGACATGTACAATTACACCGCCGCCGCGACTGGTCTCGATGCGATGATGCCGCCGTGGGTTCAGGAAGGCGGCTATAATAAATGGGTTGAGCGGCTGAAAAATCCTGCGACGCGCGAACGGGTGATAGCGGAAATTTCCGCCACGAGCGACGAATGGGAAAATTTTTATCTGGCGGCTGGTTCGCCGGAAAAAATTCTGCTCGTCGGTTTTAAAAACGAAAAACTAAAACCGCTCACTGGAATAACGCTCGCGGAAATCGCCAAGATGCGCGGAAAATCTCCCATCGAAACCGCGATTGATCTGGTCATTGAAGATGGTAGTCGCGTGAACACCGTTTATTTTCTGATGTCAGAAGATAATGTGCGCAAGCAACTGAAATTGCCGTGGGTCAGTTTTGG
>JALYXC010000307.1 GCA_030947315.1 Verrucomicrobiota bacterium
CCTTCATGCAAACCGAACAAAACTCCCGCGCAAAAAGCGTCGCCGGCCCCAGCCGTTCCCGCGATATATTTTTCCGGCAATTTTAAAGAAGATTGCCAGATATCTTCGCCCAGACGAGTGCGGGCAAAACCGCCTTCTGGAAAATGAATCACCACTAATTCGCGCACCCCTTTTTGCAGCAAGGCTCCGGCCGCGTGACGCACCGCGACCGTGTCCAATTTGCCATCCGGCTGGCGAATCTTAAATCCGGTTGTTTTTCCCGCTTCGATTTCATTGAGAATGCAATAATCTACAAATTTCAAGGCGGGACAAACGACTTTCGCAAAACGATCGCTATCTTCGCTGACCACATCCACGCTGGTTTTAATTCCAACTTCTTGCGCGGCGGCCAGCAAACGCGCCGCTTTCGTCCCAAACTTGGGATCCGGCGCATCGAGCGCATCCAGCAAAAGCAAATAACCGAGATGAAAAATGCGCGCTTTGATTTTTTTGAAATTCAAACCCGCGCCGTCCCACAAAGCATTGGCTCCGCGCAGATGAAAAAAAGTGCGGCGGCCATTGTTTTGTTCGGTCATCACATCGGTATAAGAAGTCGGCGCCTGCGGTGAAGCGGTCAGATAGCGCGTTTCAATTTTATTTTTTTTGCAATCGTCGAGAATTTCCTGACCGAGTGCATCCTGACCGACCAATCCCGCGCCAAAAAGCGGAAACGATGCGCCGAGTTTTGCCAAATCAATCAGCACATTGTAAGGGGACCCGCCCGTGCCTTGCGATTGCGTCAGAATATTGCCCAGTTGTTCGCGTTGCGGATAAACATCAATCAATTTCACCTGATCAATAATCCAATTGCCGCCCGCCATCAGGCCGAGATTTTTCGAAGCGATTTTATTTTTCATGAATTTATGGAAACCAGTTTTTGTAAATTGTTGTCGTGATGGCCGAGCGCAGTTTATGGCGGAGGGACAAAAGATCAAAACTAAAATCAAAAACGAAAAATCCGCATCACACTTTAAAAATGCGGACTTCCGGCGGATTATTTTTTACTTTTTTTTGCACTTTTAAAATCACCAGCGCGCTCGTTGCGCCAGGGCTGATTTCAACTCAGCGGCATTGGAGCGGTCGTCCATATAATCGGCTTCCCAAAATAAAATTTGGGGCGCGCCTAATTTCTGCGCGAGCGCAAAATCATTCTGAAAATCTGAAACTTTTTGCGGCACCCAGGCGTAGGTCCAAACGGACACCTTGCCCTCCGTTTCTTTTTGCAAGGCGCGATAAGCCGCTTCGGCATTTCCTCCATCCCGGTAATATCCCGCCGCGACCGCGGAATCCATCAGACCCTCATTTGCCCAGGCTTTTACATCAAGAAGTAACCCGCGAAGATTGCCATCAATTTTATTTTGCTCGCCCCGATAATGCCACGGATGCCCGACGAGAACGGAGATGGGCAAATTGTTTTTGCGCGAACGAACCAAAGCGCGCAGCGCCCGCATGAACTCTGTTTGAGGCTCGGCGCGCATCTGCACCCAGCGCGGATCGTCATTAGAAATCTGATTGGGATCTTCCTGAAATTTCTTTTTAAATTTTTGAATGAGCGGTTCTTCGTAGCCGCTGTTGGCCACGCCCTTGGGGTCGGTTTGCGGATTGTCCCGAACATCGCCTGTGCGAACCCAATCGAGAAAAATTCCCGCGACTGCATAGTTCTCCAAAATTTCTTCGACGAGGGCGAGTTTATATTTCCGAACTTCGGGAAAAGCAAAGCTGAGTTGGGAATGATACGTTTTGCCTTCTCGCCCGCGCCAGCGAAATTCGGGGTGTTTTTTGGAAAATTCACTTTGCAATCCCCAGCCGTGATCATCCTCGTTAATCGTGAGCCAGGCATGAATTTGCAATCCGATTTTTTTTCCGTACTTCACTGCGGCCTCCAGCGAGTCGAACGAATTGTAATTGAACGCTTCAAATTTATTGCGCAACGCAACGCGCTGTTCGCCCGTTAGATTGGGAGTGAATTGCTGCAAGAGCGCTTTATCCGCATCACTTTTAGGATTCCAAAAATTATCCTCATCCCATTTGCCTTGCGCCCGTAACAATTTGCTTTTGTAGAGAGAGCGGCCGCCATCAAAGGCGCGCCAGAAAACACGAGACCAGCCCGAAGCTTTACAAACATCGAGCATGTGTTGGACACCTTCCATCCCCCACGCAATGTCCGCTTTCAACATCCAATCCGAATGGGTTAACGGAGCCCCAAAATACAATTCGGAATTGGTTGCGGCAAAAATCTTCTGGCCAAGAATCGGGACCACACTCGTGGCCAACAAACTCTTCTTAATAAAACGGCGGCGATTCATTCTGAAAAATTTTAGCGAACGATCACCGTTACGACGATAAAAAAAATTGAATCGTCTTTTGAGTCAAGTTCTCCGATAATGCCAGGATGAGTCAGCGATGGTTTGCTAAAATAATTTTTCTGCTGATGTTCGGTTCGGCGCGACTGGTTTCCGCCGAGTCTGCCGCCGAAACAAACGCTTTTCAAACTGCGGCTAAAATTTTTAACGATCAGCTTTTTAAAACAGCGGAAGGCAGCTTTGCGGAATTCCTCGCCCATTATCCGGCCAGCGAAAATCGCGCGGAAGCCATTCTGTTTCAAGCTCAGGCCCGTTTTCACCAAACTAATTCCGCCGGCGCTCTGGAATTGTTGCAAAAAGAAATACCCAAAGCCGGACCACTTGCGGATCAATATCAATATTGGATCGCGGAAAGTTTTTTTCAAAATGGAAATTATGAGGCGGCGGCCCAAACCGAAGCTGAATTGCTCAAAAAATATCCGCTCTCCGCGCGCGGTCTGGAAGCCAGTTACAATCAAGCGCTGGCTTATGCGCGCTTAAAAAACTGGGAAAAAGTCGTGGAACTTTTGCGCGCGGCGGATGGCTCTTTTCAAAAATTTTCAAAAAGCCAGCCGGATAATCCTTTTGCCCGGCAAGGAATTTTGTTGCTCGCCGAGGCGTTGCTGGCGCAAAAAAAAATTGCGGAAAGCGAAATGATTTTAAAACAATTGGACGGGCGCGCGCTTGATCCCACCGTCCGTTGGCGTCAACAA
Source organism: Verrucomicrobiota bacterium (assembly GCA_030947315.1). Lineage (GTDB taxonomy): Bacteria > Verrucomicrobiota > Verrucomicrobiia > Limisphaerales > CANJXF01 > JALYXC01. The sequence goes on from JALYXC010000307.1 coordinate 3,095, forward strand.
TTTTTATTGAGCCGCGCGCAACTGGCCGCCGGACATCTGGAAGAAGCCCTTCAAACCAGCACTAATGCTTTTCAGGCGGCGACGGCGATTCCGCAAAAAAGTTTTTCGGCGCAAACCATTTTATTGCAGGGAGAAATTCTGGAAAAATTAAA
>JALYXC010000354.1 GCA_030947315.1 Verrucomicrobiota bacterium
CTGCTGTGGCCGGGATTAATTTTTACCGCTGCTGCGAAAGACGTAAGTTTGAAAACAGAAGCGAACGTCATGATCGAAATGACGTTTAGGGCAAAACAAAATCACACCGATCCATTCAATGACGTGAAGCTCGACGTGATTTTTCGTGAACCAGATGGACGCGAACTTCGCGTGCCCGCGTTTTGGGCTGGCGGAAATATTTGGAAAGCGCGTTACGCGTCGCCAATGATAGGCAAGCATAATTTCTGCAGTGATTGTTCAGAGAAAAAAGACGCCGGTCTTCACGGCGTCACCGGCGAAATTGAAATCAAATCTTACCAAGGAAAAAATCTTCTTTACCAACACGGCCCGTTGAAATTGTCCGCCAACCGCCGTTACCTGGAACATCATGACGGCACACCTTTTTTCTGGCTCGGCGATACTTGGTGGATGGGACTCTCCGCGCGGCTGCATTGGCCGGAGGATGTGCAAAAGCTCGCCCAGGATCGGAAGCAAAAAGGTTTCAACGTCATTCAACTTGTCGCCGGACTTTTTCCCGACATGCATCCGTTCGCTCCGCACGGCGCGAACGAAGCCGGTTTTCCGTGGACCACAAATTATTCCAGCATTCGCCCGGAATATTTCGACGCGGCGGACAAACGATTGCTCTATCTGGTCGAGCAAGGTTTCACACCTGTGATCGTCGGTGCCTGGGGCTATTTCATGCAATGGATGGGAGTCGAAAAATGTGAAGCGCATTGGCGTTATTTGATTGCGCGGTATGGCGCGTTGCCCGTCGTTTGGTGCGCGGCCGGCGAAGCAAATCTTCCGTGGTATCTCGCGAAAAATTTTCCTTACGACGACCGCGAACAGGTAAAAAAATGGACCGAAGTCACACGCTACATCCGCGCCACCGATCCATTTCACCGGCTCATCACGATTCATCCGACCGGTCTGGGCCGTCTCAGCGCGCGTCACGCCATGGACGATCTTTCGCTCATTGACATCGACATGTTGCAAACGCCGCACGGCCAGCGCGACGCAGTTGCGCCCACTGTGAACACGATGCGCGAATCCTATGCGGACAAGCCGGTGATGCCCATTATCAATGGCGAAGCCGCCTTTGAAATGCTCAGTGACACTCTTCCGACAGAATGGACGCGCCGGATGTTTTGGCTCTGCATGATGAATGGCGCGGCGGGGCACACTTACGGCGCGAACGGAATCTGGCAGGTCAATCGCAAAGGCGATCCACACGGCCCCTCGCCGTATGCCACCAGCGGAATTGGCTACGGAAAAATTTCGTGGGATGAAGCGATGAATTTGGCTGGTTCATCGCAAGTTGCTTTCGGAAAAAAACTATTTGAACAATATCCGTGGCAGAATTTTCAGCCGCATCCCGAGTGGGCAACATTCGGCGGCAAATCTTCCTCTCTAAACTTTGAAGGCTCGCAATGGATTTGGTTTCCAGAAGGCAATCCAGCTCAAAACGCTCCTGCTGAAAAAAGATTTTTTCGCCGCGCGTTTGTTTTGCCAGAAGGAAAGAAAATTACGAGCGCCCAACTCCGCATCGCCGCCGATGATAAATTTTCCCTGCAACTAAATGGGAAAGTCGTTGGCGCTTCCAATCCCGGAGAAGAGACATGGAAGACCGGCAAGCAATTTAACAATGTGGCCAGATTGTTGAAAACAGGGACGAACGTTGTCGCCATCATTGCGGAAAATTTGCCTGTCAATGCAGCAAACCCAGCCGGCTTGATTATGAAATTGGAAATTCATTTTGCCGATAACGAAATCGTAAAGCTCGCCACTGACACTGAATGGCGTTCCGCTAAAGGCGAAACTTCGGGCTGGGACACAACGGATTTTGACGACACTTCTTGGGATAAAGCATTGATCATCGGCAAATACGGCGAGCGACCCTGGGGGACGATAGGTCAGTCAAATAACGAAGGCGTTTTCGGACCGCAAGCGGCCGGAATACCTGGAAGTGTGCGAATCATCTACGTGCCAGAGAACGACTCGATCATCGTTCGGGAACTCGGAAAGAACGCCACGTTTGCTGCTAGTTATTTCGATCCTGTGACCGGCGAAAAAACCGTCCTGCCATCCACCAAGGCTGATAACATTGGTTCGTGGACCTGCCCTCCGCCCACCGGAAATAATCACGATTGGGTGTTAATTCTGGAATCGGAAAAATAAATCCGGCTCAAATAAAATTTCTCTTTAGGCCCCCCTGCGAGTTATACCTTGACGATGCGTGAGTTAAACGTTAAACTAATTTAAAAGTGTGACGCCTCACTGCGTCCACTAACTTCTGCGTTAATTCATAATTGACGATAGTAATTGATTTTTTTTAATAAAAACGACAATCAAGCAAAGCAAAAAAAATTATGAGACCTGAACAATGGGATATTTTTAAACGGGCCGCGCGGCTCGAAAAACTCGACAAAATTCCGATGGCCATGATCGTGGACAGCCCGTGGATGCCCGGACACCTCGGCGTGAAGCACATGGATTTTTATTTGGATCCGGAAGTGTGGTTCCAGTCGCACCTGAAAATTCATCAGGAATTTCCAGACGTGATTTGGGTTCCGGGTTGGTGGATGGAATACGGCATGGCGGCTGAACCGTCCGCGCTCGGATCGAAAATAAAATTTTGGACGGACAACACGCCGAGCGAATATCACACCCTGTTTCACATTGAGGACATCGAGAAATTTCCCGAATACGAAGTGGAAAACGACGCCTTCATGGCGATGACGTTGCATCGCATCCGAATGCAAAAGCAGCGCGTCTTCGATGCCGGTTACATCATGCCGTTCGTCACTTCGCGCGGACCGATGTGCACCGCTGGTTTTGTTCGCGGCACGACTGACCTGATGATTGACCTCGTCGAAAAACCGGAGTGGGCGCACAAACTTCTCGACCTGAGTACGAGGTTGATTATCGACTGGCTCAAGGCGCAGCACAAAGCGATTGGCAATTGTGTCGAAGGCATTTTCATTTTGGACGACATCGTTGGCTTCGTGAATGAAGATCATTACCAGGAATTTTGTCATCCGTATCTCAAGCGCATTTGCGACGCCTTCCCGAAAGATTGGGTGAAACTTTATCACAACGACGCGGAAGTTCAGGCGTGCCTCGACCATCTGCCAGATTGCGGTTTCAACGTTTTGAACTGGGGCAAGCAAACCGACATCGCCGAAGTGAAAGACCGCGTCGGCGACCGCATGTGTCTCATGGGAAATGTGAATCCGCTCGAAGTCGGTGTGCGCGGCACGCCCGAAGAAGTTCGCGAAGCCACGCTGGACGTTCTCGAAAAAGGCGGCGACCGCGGAATGATTCTTTCCGTCGGCGGCGGCACGAGTCCCGGAATGCCGGGAGAAAATATTAAAGCCATGCTGGATGCGTTGGCGGAATTTAATGGCAAGCGCGTCCGCGCAGGAAAATCAATGTGAGGGCGTATTCCCACATCCCGTGAAAATAAAAATCTTAGTGTCAGTCCTAGCGGGTTTCGTTTTAGGCGTTCTAGCCATGTGGTTTGTGGTAAAGCAGACGACCGTCAAGGTTTTCGCTAATCAATATCTCGTCGGCGTGATGGATCAAGCAAACGTCGCTCTACACATTCGAGCCGGGAAGCAG
>JALYXC010000006.1 GCA_030947315.1 Verrucomicrobiota bacterium
TCGGATTCCCAAGCAGCGGGTGTTTCCGTTTTTTTAATTCGCTCGCGTAATTAGTTTCGAGCAAATCAACAATTTGCGCCATTTCGTGGACGGCATTTTTTCCGAGTTCGGGTCGCGACCCGTGCGCCGCTTTACCGCGCGTTTCAAAACGAAGCCACAAACTGCCTTTATGCGCCGTGACGATTTTTAATTCCGTCGGTTCGCCGACAATCGCCAGATCAGCTTTGAATCCACTTTCGATCAAAGCACGCGAGCCGGCCTGTCCGTTTTCTTCATCAATCAATCCGGCAAAAATTATTTCCGTTTCTGCTGGCCGCCTTTTTGATTTTACGATTTCACAAAGCGCGCTCAACATCGCCGCCACACAACCTTTCGTATCACAAGCGCCGCGACCATAAAGCCGTCCATTTTTTTTCAGGGGAGAAAATTGTTTTTCACTGGCTGCGCCAACCGTGTCCAAATGCGGCGCGAGCAAAATCCGCTGTTTGATTTTTCCGGACGGCGAAAGTCGCGCCAAAATATTTTCACGATTCGGAAAAACTTTTTGCAATTCAACATCTAACCCAGCTTGAGCCGCCGTAGCCGCCAAAAAATGGGCCATGTTTTTTTCGCCGGCATGTGGATGGTTTGTGGCGAGAAAGGCAGGATTCACGCTGGGAAGCGCAATTAACTCGCGCAATAATTTTTCCGTTTGAGTCATTTTGTTTGAGCTACTGCTGAACTTCTTTAAAACACGAATTAAGAAATCCGATAAGGTTGTAGAGCAGAAATCATCGGGTCATTTGGCGTCCATAAAACTTTCTGGTCAAGAAAACTTAATAGAATCAGTTTTTAAGATGCAGGCGCAGTTCGGCGACAACACAAGGCTGGCGAATTTAAATCATTTACGGATTAAACAATCGCTCTATTCTCACGAAGTTACTTTGCGCTCAGGCGCATAATCAAGCTGGTTGGCGAAAACATTTCCTTCAATAAGTTAAACGAAAAAATTTTAAAAATGAAAATCATAAATCCATTGACGCGAAATCTATTTTTCCTGTTTTTCCTGACGAATTTGCTGAGCGCCTCCGCCAAAGAAATAACTTATGCCAATCCAGTTTTGCCCGGCGATTTTCCAGACCCTTCCATTGTGCGGGTCGGTGAAGATTTTTGGGCGACGGCCACCTCCACCGAATGGGCTCCGCTTTTTCCAATCTTACATTCGCGCGACCTGGTCAACTGGGAATTGGTCGGCCACATTTTTCAAAAGAAACCAGCCTGGTCATCCCAAAATTATTGGGCGCCGGAAATTTCCTATTACGAAGGAAAATTTTATGTTTATTACGTCGGTCGCAAAAATGAACCGGACGGCCGCTTGCACATTGCTTGTGCCACTGCGGAAAATCCAAAAGGCCCATGGACGGATCATGGCCCTCTCATCGGCCAGGAAGAAGGCTCGATTGATCCGGTCACGGCGCTTGATGAAAAAAACGAACGTTATTTAATTTGGAAAAACGACGGGAACAGCCGCGACTTACCCACAATTATTTATGCGCAAAAACTTTCCGAGGACGGGACAAAGCTGACGGGAAAAATGAAAGAACTTTTGCGCAATGACGCGCCGTGGGAAGGAAAATTAATTGAAGGGCCGTTCGTTTTAAAACGCGGCGAGTGGTTTTATCTTTTCTATTCGGGCAACGGTTGTTGCGGACGCGACTGCGCTTACGGACTGGGCGTGGCGCGCTCAAAAAATTTGCTCGGTCCGTATGAAAAAAACCCGGACAATCCGATTCTCGCGGGCAACGAAAAGTGGAAATGTCCCGGTCACGGCAGCATTGTGCATGACGCGCAAGGCCGCGATTTTTTGTTGTATCACGCTTACGCCGCGACCGATTTTATTTACGTGGGACGGCAAGGTTTATTGGACGAAGTAAAATGGGAGGCGAACAATTGGCCGACGATTAATCAAAAACAAGGCCCGAGTACCGAGGCGCTTTCCCCTTTTGGAAAAACAAAAAAAATTGTTGGCGAATTTTTTGACGATTTTGCCTCGACCAATCTGGATTTGCGCTGGCAATGGCCGCATTCGTGGGAGCCGATTGTGAAAATCGAAAAAGGCAAATTGCTTTTGACTTCTCCGACCGAGCGGGGCGACGATTTGCTGGGCTCGATTCTCGCCGTTCATTCCACGAGCGGAAATTATGCCGCGACAACTTTTTTGGATGGCCGTGAAATCAAACCTGGCGCTCAAGCGGGTCTTTTCGCCATCGGCGATAAACAAAATGCGCTGGGCCTCACGGTGGGCGAAGGAAAAGCGAGCGTCGTGCGGCGGCAAAAAAATAAAACGGAAATAGTGGCGACAATTGATTTGCAAAAGACGGAAAAAATTTATCTGCGCGTGACGGCTAAGAACGGCCATTTATTTCAATTTGCGATTTGGGCGGATAATCGCGCGTGGAAAAATGTAGGTGGAGATATTGATGTGGAAGGTAATTATTTACCGCCGTGGGATCGCGGCGTCAGAATTGCTCTCACCGTTGGCGGAATGGAAAACGCCGCCGCAAAATTCGACTGGCTCCGTGTCGTGCCACAATAGCGGCTTTTTATTCATTCAACCCAGCATTTCCAATAATTGATGCAGTTCGGCGTCCGTATTGTAAAAATGGGGCGAGAGGCGGATGTATTGGCGTCCGGTTCGGTCAGCGCGCAAGGAAGTAATGATATTGGCGTCGGTCAATTTTTTATGTAGAGCGGGCAAATCAGCGTTCGCGCGAAAAAAACTAATAATGCTGCTGGCATTTTCGGGCGGTGCATCAGCATTCAAAATTTGATAATTTTTTTTCTGAAGTTCGGCTATGAGAAAACTGCGTTTGCGCAACAATTCTGCCGCAATATTTTCCAGGCCGATTTCCAGGATCATTTCCAGAGCGGCGGTCAGACCGGCTAAACCCAACAAGTTTTCCGTGCCCGCTTCGTAACGGCGCGCGTTGCTGGGATAAATAATTTTTTCCTGCGCCGAATAATTTGGGCAATGCACATTGTGCCAGCCATAAACAGGCGGGCGCAATTTTTCCTGAACACTCTTTCGCACGTAAAAAATTCCCGCCGCGCACGGGCCCAAAAGCCATTTATGCGCGTCGGCGGCCAGAAAATCCACCGATTCCACTGTCGTCGGAAATGCGCCGAGGGACTGAATTCCATCTACGCAAAAAAGAATATTCCGCGAGCGAAGAAAATCGCCGATCGCGCGGATATCAATTCGGTAGCCCGCAACGAAATGATTGGAAGCCAAGGCGACTAACCGGGTTTGTTCATCCACTTGTCCGAGGATGTCAATGGGCTGAATCTTTCCCAATTCACGAATATTAAGCAGGCGCACCTGAACGCCTTTCTCGGCCAGCGCCATCCACGGATAAACGTTGGAGGGATAATCATCGAAATAAATTAAAATGTTATCACCTTTTTTAAATTGCAGTCCGCTGGCCACGAAACTCAGCGCCAGCGAAGTAGGACCGACAAAAGCAATTTCTTCCGGTTGGGCCTTGAGCAAACGCGCGGCCAGTTCGCGAGACCTTTGAATTTGCGGCGCAGGCATGAAGGCTTCCTGGTCGCCCTGTGTGCATTGCGCGGAATAAGCGCAAATCGCTTCCGAAACACGCCGCGGCAAAGGACAGACTCCCGCATGAGCCAGATAAATTTTTTCGCGCGTGACCGGAAATTCATGACGGCGCAATTCTTCGTTCGATAAAATTTCAGAAAGATTCATGGCTGGACTAAATTTTCATTCGTGTTTGGCCCGCTTCAAACGTTGACGATCCCGCCGAAGTAACCAAGATAAAATTTGAACACTTGAAACACCACCATCACGACGATGATTCCATAAAGGAGTCCATTGAAAGCGCGGGTGAACAAGCGCATTTTGTTAAATCCTTCTTCTTGATAATAATTGTGCAGGCGTTGCAAGGCGTCGTCTTGCTGGCCACTGACCTCCGCGGTCTGGTAGGAAGTAGAAAAAAGTTGGGGAAATAATTTTGATTGATTGACCATTTCGGCGGGAGTTTCTCCGCTTTCCAAAAATGGTTTCCAGGAAAGAACGTCGCGGCGCAAAGCGGGCGAACCGCTGGCCGCGGCGGAAAGTTCCCAGGCAGCCACAATCGAAACGCCCGCGTTAAGCAGCGCGGCCAGAGCGGCGGACAATCGGGAGAGCGCAAGAAATTGTCGCGCCTTTCCAAGGAGAGGAATGACATTGCCCATCTTCTCAATCATCAAGCGCCAATTTTCCCCACGCCTTCCCTGACAAGCAAAAATTCCTAAAAAAACCAAACCGTAAAGCGAGCCAAATATGAAAAGTTTCTGGAGCAAAAATGGAGCGATCGCATTGTGAGTGAAAATATTCACCAGATAAGAAAGCGGAAAAATAAAAATAAAAACGTGCAGAGTCAAAATGGTATAAGTCATGCCCTGAATTAGTTCGCGCAAAATTTGAGCGCGGGAACGATAATAATTTGCGAGCAATTTGAAGCAAACATCGAGGCACCCGCTTTGCTCGCCGGCAGTCAACAGCGCGACATCGAAAACCGGCATCCAGCCGCGCAATTGAGTCATTGCTTCGCCGAAAGTAGCGCCTTGCTGGAGTTGCTCGAAGAGTTGAAGAATTGGTTTTCGAAACGAGCGGCGCTGCGGATGATTGACAATCAGTTCAAGCGCGTTGGCCAAGGGAATTCCGGCCGAAATGGTTGAACCTAATTGATGATAAAGCTCGGCGCGTTGGGTGAGTTGGGAAGGAGTGACGAGGAAGGACATGCGTCGCTCGCCCAACTAATTAAACCACCACTTTGTCCAGACTGGATTTTAAATCGCGCTTGGAACGCATCCCGACGATTTGTTCAGCAACCTGGCCGCCTTTAAAAACCAGCAAAGTCGGAATGGCGCGAACGCCATATTCGGCCGCCAAATTTTGATGTTCGTCAATATTGACTTTGGCAATTTTAGCGCGGCCTTCGAATTCGCCGGCCAATTCATCAAGCACCGGCGCAATCATTTTGCACGGGCCGCACCATTCCGCCCAAAAATCCACCAGCACCGGCAGCGATGATTTTAAAACTTCATTATCGAAATTCGTTGAAGTGAGAATAATAATATTTGCGGCAGCCATAATTTATCGAATCAATTTGTTGCGAGAAATTAACTGGCAGGAGCATTGGTCAAGAACCAACCTAAATAAACAACCGTTCCTAAAGCTACCACGCTCATTATCGCCGCGCCAATAGCCAAGGCTTTGTCCACGCCACTGACAGCAGCCAAAGGCGCAGGAGCGCGTTTGCCTGGACTCGGTGCGGGTGGCGCGGGAGCCGCTGCGGAAGGCGATGGACGCTGGACAGAAACAGATGACTTTGGACGCGGCGCGGGAGCCGCGGGCGGCATGGCCGCTTTCGGCGCGATCGGCGAAGCTGATGCTGGAGCTGGAGCGGCCGCAATGACCGGCGCTCCTGGTTTGGCCGCCGGCCCGCTTGGCGGCAAAGTCGGCAATTTAATCGTGGCCGAGGCGGTTGGCTTCGGCGGTAAATTAATGCGAACGGTTTCTTTTTTCGGTTGCACTTTAGCGGCTTCGGCCGGTTTGGGGGGAAGACCGCTGGGCAAGTTAGGATTTTCAGCCATAATATTTTTTAAAAAATAAAGTCGGATGCTCAACGTGTCAAACTCAATTCCTCCTTTTTTTCGGAAAAGACTGGCTCATCGCTTCTCTACCTATTCCGAAAAATATTGATTGCGCTTGGCGAAAGTTGGAGGACAATGCCTTTCCGATTTTGATCGGAGCGTAGCTCAGCCTGGTAGAGCACTTGGTTTGGGACCAAGACGTCGCAGGTTCGAATCCTGTCGCTCCGACCATTTTATCTTCATGTAGTTTTTATATTTCAGAATCAACCCCTCAACAAAATTTATTTTAATTCTGTAAAATTCTATTCATTCTGTTTTTATTCCTTTTCGATCGCGGATGGAAAAAGCATTTTTAAGCTGGCAAAAATTAATTGGTAAAACGCAAGACGGCATTGAGCAACCGTTGCGCGGTGAATTATTTGGCCTCGAACAATTGGAACGGCACGCTCGCTCGTTGGCCGGCCAGCATAAAGTCACCAACCGAAAAGGTCCCAATCAATTACTCGTTCGCCTTTCAGAAAACGAACAACTTCTGCGCGCTTACAATCTGGGCACGGCTGCCGTGGAAAAAACCCGCCGCATTACGCCGGCGGCCGAATGGCTGCTCGATAATTTTTATTTGATCAAGGAACAAATTCATCTAGCGCGCCGCCATCTTCCCAAAGGTTACAATCGCGAATTACCTCGTTTGCTCAGCGGCCCCTCGGCCGGTTATCCGCGCGTTTATGATATAGCCCTCGAATTGATCACCCATGTGGATGGCCGCATAGATGTGCAACATCTCAGCGCGTTTGTGGCGGCTTACCAAAAGGTTAGCGAACTAAAGTTGGGCGAATTGTGGGGGATTCCCATCATGTTGCGTTTGGCCTTGATCGAAAATCTGCGCCGCCTTACGGCCCACCTTTTAGTTGCGCGACAGGAACGGGATTTGGCCGATGAATGGGTGGATAAAATGCTGGCCGTTTCGGTCAAAAACGCGAGCGATTTAATTATCGTCGTTTCTGACCTGGCCAAATCCGATCCGCCATTAACCAGCGCGTTCGCCGCGGAATTTGTCCGGCGCATTCAAGGAGAAAATCCCGGCCTGCAATTTGCCCGGCATTGGCTCGAGCAACGTTTTTCCGATCACGGTTTGACGCTGGATCATCTGGTGCAAATGGAAAGCCAGAATCAGGCGGCGGATCAAGTTTCCATTGGCAACAGCATCACGAGCCTTCGTTCGCTCGGAGCGATGGATTGGAAAGAATTCATCGAAACGATGAGTGTGGTGGAAACGACGTTGCGCGGTGATCCGATCGGCGTCTACGGCGAAATGGATTTTGCCACGCGCGATTATTACCGGCATTCCGTGGAAAAAATTTCCCGGCGGAGCGTTTTGACAGAAAAACAAGTGGCCGAAAAGGCGATTGAATTTGCCGCGCGTAACGAAACTAAAAACAGCGAACGCAAATCTCACGTCGGATTTTATCTCGTCGAAAAAGGTTTGCCTGAACTGGAAAAAGCGGCGCAAACCAAAAACACTTTCAGCGATGCGTTCCAAAAAAAAGTTCGACGATCGCCGTTGTTTTTTTATGTGGGCAGCATTGGTGCGGTTACCTTGCTCATCACCTGGGGCCTCTGGCAAAGCGGTTTTATTTCCGGATTTAACCACTGGCAATTTGCTCTTTTTTTAATTTTGCCGCTGCTCTGCGCCAGTCATTTGGCTGTCTCGATTGTCAATTGGCTGGCCACACTTTTTCTGACTCCCCGCTTGCTGCCGCGCCTGGATTTTTCCCAGGGCATTCCTGCGGAACATCGGACAATGGTAGTAGTGCCGACCCTCCTCACGAGCTTGAAAGCGATTGATCGTTTGCTGGAAGGATTGGAAATTCATTATCTCTCCAATCGAGATGATCATTTGCATTTTGCGCTGCTGACCGATTTTAAAGATGCCCCGCAGGAATCCATGCCGCTGGATGAAGCGCTCTTGCGGCGCGCCCGCAAGGGCATTTTGACGCTGAACGAAAAGTATCGAAATGATCGCGCCAACATTTTTTATCTGTTTCATCGGGCGCGCCGCTGGAACGAAAAGGAAAATGTCTGGATGGGATTCGAACGCAAACGGGGAAAACTGGCCGAATTTAATTCGTTGCTGCGCGGTCGCGGCCAGGATCGTTTTTCAGAAATCGTCGGAGACACCTCTATTTTGCCCAGCGTCAAGCATGTCATCACTCTGGATTCCGATACACAATTGCCGCGCGACACGGCCCGGCAACTTGTCGGGACTATGGCGCATCCGCTCAACTGTCCGCATTTTGATCCGAAAAAAAATCGTGTTTGTGAAGGATACGGAATTTTGCAACCGCGCGTCGCGGTCAGTTTGCCCAGCGCGAGCCGTTCCTGGTTCGTCAAATTATTTGCGACCGACGCCGGAATTGATCCTTACACCCGAGTCATTTCGGATGTTTATCAGGATGTGTTTGAAGAGGGGTCTTTCATCGGAAAAGGGATTTATGATGTGGACGCTTTTGAGCAAGCGGTCGGCGGAAAATTTCCAGAAAACAGGGTGTTGAGCCATGATTTATTGGAATCGTGTCATGCCCGTTCTGCGTTGATCAGCGACGTTCAACTTTATGAAGAACATCCTTCGCGCTACAATGCCGATGCCAGCCGACGGCACCGCTGGATTCGGGGCGACTGGCAAATCGCGTCCTGGCTTTTGCCGCGAGTTCCGGGCCCAGACGCCCGGCGTGTGCGCAATCCGCTCTCGGGACTTTCCAAGTGGAAAATTTTCGACAACCTTCGCCGCAGTCTCGTGCCGATTGCGTTGACGACGCTGCTTCTGCTCGGGTGGCTCACGCCGGATGCTCCGCACAGTTTTTGGACATTGTTTGTCACGGGAATTATTTTTTTGCCGGGACTGCTTTCCAGTTTGGTGGAATGGCTGCGCAAGCCGGACGAGCTTCCGATCGCCATGCATTTTCGCGCGACGATCGGTACGCTCGGCACTCAAATTGCCCAGGCATTATTCACGCTGGTTTTTCTGCCTTACGATGCGCTGGTCAGTCTCGATGCTGTTAGCCGCACGGCCTGGCGCATGTTTTTTAGCCGACGGAAATTGCTCGAATGGCAAACCTCCAGCGATGCTGAACGCAGCGCGCGGCTTAGTTTATTTACTTTTTTTCAAACGATGTGGATTGCGCCGGTGGTGGCGGCGGGCGCGGGATTTTATTTATTTCGCGCCCAACCAGGAGAATGGTTTATCGGCGCGCCGATTTTAAGCCTCTGGTTTTTCTCGCCGCTTATCGCGTGGTGGCTGAGTCTTCCGCTCGGTCTGGCGAAAACCGAATTGTCCGAAGCACAATTTATTTTGCTGAAAAAATTGACGCGCAAAACGTGGCGCTTTTTTGAAACGTTTGTCGGCCCGGATGATCATTGGCTTCCGCCCGATAATTTTCAGGAAACGCCCGTTCCAATTATTGCGCCGCGCACTTCGCCAACCAATATCGGACTGACGTTGCTCTCCACGTTGGCGGCCTGCGATTTCGGTTACATCACAGTGGGGCAGCTTTCGTCGCGTTTGGAAAAAACTTTTGCGACGCTTGATCAACTCGAAAAATATCGCGGCCATTTTTATAATTGGTACGATACGCACACTTTAAAACCGCTGTTGCCGCTTTATGTTTCCAGCGTGGACAGCGGCAATTTAGCCGGTCATTTGATGACGCTACAGCCGGGCGTGCTCGAATTGGACAAACAAAAAATCATTTCCAAATCGGCCTTCGCTGGTTTGCGCGACACGCTGTTTGTCATCCGGGAAGTTTTTGATCAAATGCTGGCCGAGGAGAAAAAAAATAACATCCGCTCTTCCTCCAAAGATATTTCGAGCCGATTGGAAACACTGCAAACGGCGTTGCAACAAACTCCCGTTACGCCGAAAGAAAATTATGCGCTGCTCGAAAAACTTGCGGCGCGCGCCAAAGAAATTTCGACCATAACCGAAAGCACCCAATTGCTCTGGTGGTTGCGCGCTTTTGAACAAGGCTGCTATGAGCATCGGCACGAATTGGAAATCCTCGCGCCTTGGGCCATGTTGCCGGAACTCCCCGAAAAACTCGCTCAGCACGCGTCGGCCAAAGAAGCCGATCGCCTCAATGAACTACACGAATTGCTGCGCTGGATGGAAAATATTCCGACCCTGCGCGAAGTGGAAAAGTTCGAGCAAACGCTTGCTCCGCTGATTGGTTTGGTTTTGGAAAATTTTCGCGAACACGATTTTGGCTCCGACGAAAAGAAATGGCTGGCCGGTTTGCATCGGTTGGTTTTGGCAGCGGCTCTTCATGCGCGCCATCGGTTGGCCACTTTGAACCGGCTCGCGCAGAAATGCGAGGAGCTTTCGCAAATGGATTTCAGTTTTCTTTTTGACAAAGGACGCGATTTATTTTCGATCGGTTTCAACGCGACGGATCATCGCCTTGATATGAGCTTTTACGATTTGCTGGCTTCCGAGGCGCGGTTGACCAGTTTTGTGGCCATCGCCCAGCGCCAGGTCAATCAGGATCATTGGTTTGCGCTGGGCCGCGTCATTACTTCGACGGGCGGTTCGCCGGCCCTGATTTCGTGGAGCGGTTCGATGTTTGAATATTTAATGCCGCTGCTCGTCATGCCGAATTTTGAAAACACTCTGCTCGACCACACTTACAAAGCAGTCATCGTGCGCCAAATGGAATACGGCAAAGAACGCAGTGTGCCGTGGGGAATTTCCGAATCTGGTTTTAATGTGACTGACACAAATCTGAATTTTCAATATCGCGCTTTTGGCGTGCCGGGACTCGGATTAAAGCGCGGGTTGGGCGAAGACCTCGTGATTGCTCCTTATGCGGGAGTGATGGGATTAATGATTGCGCCCAAAGCGGCTTGCGAAAATGTCGAGCGCCTGACGGAAGCGGGATTGCAGGGAACTTACGGTTTTTATGAAGCGATTGATTACACGCCTTCGCGTCTTCCGCCCGGACAATCGAGCGCTATTGTTCGTTCTTTCATGACGCATCATCAAGGCATGAACTTTCTTTCGCTGGCTTATTTGCTTTTGGAAAAACCGATGCAACGCCGTTTTGAAAACAATCCCTTATTTAAATCGGCGGAACTTTTATTGCAGGAACGCGTTCCCAAAGCCATCGCGCCGCTTTATCCCAATGAATTGGAAATCGTGGGCCGGCATAAATCGTTGTTTGAAAAATCAGACATCAGTCTTCGTATTCTCAATAATCCCAATACACCGGCGCCTGAAGTCCATCTTTTGTCCAATGGCCGTTATCACGTGATGATCACCAATGGCGGCGGCGGGTACAGCCGTTGGAAAGAACTTTTCGTCACGCGTTGGCGCGAAGATCCGACGCTCGATCCATGGGGAAGTTTTTGTTTCATCCGCGATTTAAACAGCGGCGAAGTCTGGTCCACCGCTTATCAACCAACGCTCAAGACCTCCAAACTTTACGAAGCGATTTTCAGCCAGGGCCGCGCCGAGTTTCGTCGTCGCCACGAAAATCTTGATACGCACACTGAGATCACCGTTTCGCCCGAAGACGATATTGAATTGCGCCGTATCACAATGACGAATCGGTCACGGCAAGCGCGGCGGATCGAATTAACCAGTTACGCCGAAGTAGTGATCGCGGCTGGCGCAGCCGATTCGGCCCATCCGGCTTTCAGTAATTTATTTGTGGAAACGAAAATTATGCGCGAGCGGCACGCCATTCTCTGCACGCGCCGTCCTCGTAATCCTGGCGAAAAACCGCCTTACCTGATTCATCTCATGCTGGTGCAAGGCGCGACGGAAGGGGAAACTTCCTTCGAAACGGATCGCTCCAAGTTTATCGGACGCGGCCAAACCATCAACGCGCCATTGGCTTTTGAAACTGTTTTGCCGCTTTCCAATAGTGAAGGTTCGGTGCTGGATCCGATTGTTTCCATTCGCCGCGCAATTACACTCGAAGCTGATGAGAGTGTGCGCATCGAATTGATTTCCGGCATGGCTGAAACCAAAGAAGCCGCGCTCAGTTTAATTGAAAAATATCAGGATTCGCATTTAGCCGAGCGCGTCATTGAATTGGCCTGGACGCATAGCCAGGTCGTTTTGCGGCATCTCAATGCCAGCGAATCCGATGCGCAACTTTACGGACGACTCGCGGGAGCTTTGCTGTATGCCAGTCCGCTCCGACGCGAACACGCCGCCACGCTGCTCAAAAATAATCGCGGTCAAAATACCCTTTGGAGTTATGGCATTTCGGGCGATTGGCCGATGGTTCTGCTTTATATCACGAACCCTGCCACGATGGCAGATTGGGTGCGCCAACTTGTGCAGGCCCATGCTTATTGGCGCATGAAAGGGTTGGTCGTGGAATTAATTATCTTGAGCGAAAGCGATTCGGTTTATCGCCAATCGTTGCACGAAGAAATTGGCGCCGTTCTTTCTGCCACCACCGAAGCGCACATGCTCGATAAACCCGGCGGCATTTTTATCCGGCGCATCGAACAGCTTACCGCCGAAGACGGCATTCTTTTGCAATCCATTGCGCGAATTATTTTGTCCGATAAAACCGAGAGCTTCACCGAACAAGTCGAACGGCGCCCGCGTCCTGAACCGCCTATTCCGCAACTCATTCCTGCGGCCACTATTTTTTCAGAAAAAATGTCGGCCCGTCCGGCGCCTCGTCGGGAGTTAATTTTTCAAAATGGTTTGGGTGGATTTACTTTGGACGGCAAAGAATATGTCATTACGTTGCGGCCTGGTCAGGTTACGCCCGCGCCGTGGGTCAATGTTTTGGCCAATCCTTATTTTGGCACGATCATTTCTGAAAGCGGCAGCGCTTATACGTGGGCCGAAAATTGTCACGAGTTTCGTTTGACGCCCTGGCACAATGATCCGATCAGCGATACGAGCGGTGAAGCATTTTATATTCGCGACGAGCAGAGCGGAAAATTCTGGTCGCCCACGCCGCTGCCTGTTCGCGGCGAAACGCCTTACACCATTCGGCACGGATTCGGTTACAGCGTTTTTGAACATTCAGAAAACGGCATTGTTTCCGAGCTGACCATTTTTGTGGCGACCGATGCGTCGGTAAAATTTGCCGTTTTGAAAATAAAAAATCAATCCGGCCGCGCGCGCAAACTTTCCGCCACTGGTTATTGGGAATGGGTTTTAGGCGAGTTGCGATCGAAAAATTTGATGCATCTGATCACCGAAATTGATTCGGCGAGCGGCGCGTTGCTGGCGCGAAATCCTTTTAACACCGATTTCGCCAATCGAGTGGCTTTTGTAGATGTTCAGGAAAAATCCCGTTTGCTCACTGCGGACCGAACCGAATTTTTAGGGCGCAATGGAACAACGACTAATCCAATCGGACTGCGTCGCGTGCGTCTTTCCGGTGCGGTGGGCGTCGGTTTGGATCCATGCGCCGCGCTGCAAGTGCCCTTTGAACTGGCCGATGAGCAGGAGCGGGAAATTATTTTTCGCATCGGCCTGGGGCGCGACAGCAATGACGCGCAAATTCTGATCCAGCGTTTTCGCGCGCCGGACGCCACACGCAAAGCGCTCGAACAAGTTTGGAATTATTGGAACCGTACTCTTGGCGCCGTCCGAGTGGAAACGCCCGATCCGTCCGTGAATGTTCTGGCTAATGGCTGGCTGATTTATCAAACGCTCGCCGCCCGTTTATGGGCGCGCACTGGTTTTTATCAGTCCGGCGGCGCCTTTGGTTTTCGCGATCAACTTCAAGATGCCATGGCGCTAATCCATGCTGAACCGCTCCTTTTGCGCGAACAACTTTTGCGCGCCGCGGCTCATCAATTTCGCGAAGGCGATGTTCAACATTGGTGGCATCCACCGATGGATCGCGGTGTGCGCACTCATTTCTCCGACGATTTTCTTTGGCTGCCGCTGGCCACATGCCGTTACGTTTTCGCGCTGGGCGACACGGGCGTGCTCGATGAAATGATTCCTTTTCTGGAAGGCCGGCCGGTCAAGCCCGACGAAGAATCTTATTATGATTTGCCGCGGCGTTCGGTTGAATCCGGCACGCTTTATGAACATTGTGTTCGCTCCATTAACCATGGTTTGAAATTTGGCGAACACGGATTGCCCTTGATGGGCTGCGGCGATTGGAATGACGGCATGAATCTGGTGGGCGCGCAAGGCAAAGGCGAGAGTGTCTGGCTCGCTTTTTTCCTTTACGAAATTCTCACGCAATTTTCCGAAATGGCTCGACGCCGCCATGACACGGTTTTTGCCGACCATTGCTCGACTCATGCCCGACAATTGCGCGAGAACATCGAAAAAAATGCCTGGGATGGAAAATGGTATCGTCGCGCTTATTTTGATAATGGCGAGCCGCTCGGCTCCGCGCAAAATCAGGAATGCCAAATTGATTCGTTGCCGCAAAGCTGGGCTATTCTTTCTGAAGCAGGAGATTCAGAGCGCGCCAAAAGCGGAATGGAGGCGGTAGATTCTCGACTGGTTCGCCGCGATGCGCGCTTGATTCAACTTTTCGATCCGCCTTTTGACAAATCTCCGCAAAATCCTGGCTACATTAAAGGCTACGTTCCCGGAGTGCGCGAAAATGGCGGTCAATATACGCACGCCGCGGTTTGGACCGTCATGGCCTTCGCGCAGATGGGCGATCAGCATCGCGCCTGGGAATTGTTCAACTTAATAAATCCGATCAATCACAGCAACAGCATTGAAGCAATCGCCACCTACAAAGTCGAACCGTACGTGATGGCGGGTGATGTTTATGCCACCGCGCCGCATACGGGACGTGGCGGTTGGACTTGGTACACGGGTTCTGCTGGATGGATGTATCGGCTCACCATCGAGTCGCTGCTCGGCTTAAAACTAGAGGTGGATAAACTTCATTTCGCGCCCTGTTTGCCGGCCAGTTGGAAATCGTATCAAATTCATTATCGCTATCGCGAAACGTTTTTCCATATCACTATCCGCAATTCTGCAGACGCTTCCAATCGCCCGAAAAAAATCACGTTGGACAATGTTGCTCAATCGGAAAACTATCTCTCACTCGTGGATGACCGCAGAGATCATCACGTCGAAGTGCAATTGTAAACCAGAACTTGCTCGTAAATTTTTTGGGTAGCGGCGATGCCGCGTCGCCGAATTTTTCATAAACTCCCTGCCATTTGGTCCGTGAAATGTTTTGTAGTCGCAGGCTTTAGCGGGCGTGAGATCCATATTTCAATTCTCGCAAAAGGTTGCGACTACAAAACATCCTTTTATACTTGGTTTTTTTATGTCGTTAGCCGTTAAAAAATTTGGTCCGGCGCATTTTCTCAATCGCGAATTGAGCTGGCTGGAATTTAATCAACGCGTTTTGGATGAAGCGCTCGACGCGGCGACGCCGCTCCTGGAACGCATCAAATTTTTTTCCATTGTCAGTTCCAATCTCGATGAATTTTTTGAAGTGCGCGTGGCCGGTCTCAAACAGCAGATCGAAAGCGACGTGGTTGAACGGAGCGCCGACGGCCTGACGGCAACAGAAAATTTGCTCGCCGTGACCGAGCGCGTTCGGCAAATGGTCGAACAACAATACACTTGTTGGCGCGAAAAACTTGTGCCCGCGCTGGCGGAAAATGAAATTCATTTTCTTCATTTTAAAGATCTTGCTCCGCCGGATCTGGCCTGGATCGAAAATTATTATCGCGCCGAGGTTCGTCCGGTATTGACGCCGCTGGGCATTGATCCAGCGCATCCTTTTCCGCAGTTGCTCAACAAATCTTTGAACATCATTGTGCAATTGGAAATTCGGCAAAATGGCGACACGCGCCGCCGCCTGGCCATCGTGCAAGTGCCGCGGGTTTTGCCCCGACTCGTCCAAATGCCCCGCACCGATTCGCGTCTGGATTACATTTTCATGGGCAATTTAATCGGCCATTATTTAAGCGATTTAT
Organism: Verrucomicrobiota bacterium; assembly: GCA_030947315.1. GTDB lineage: Bacteria > Verrucomicrobiota > Verrucomicrobiia > Limisphaerales > CANJXF01 > JALYXC01. The sequence goes on from JALYXC010000006.1 coordinate 15,577, forward strand.
TTCCCGGCACAAAAATAATTGGCTACTGGCATTTTCGGGTGACGCGCAATAGCGAACTTTATATTGACGAAGAAGACGCCGCTAATTTGCTCAAAGCCGTGGAGAACGAATTGCATAATCGCCGCAAAGGCGACGCCGTTCGTCTCGAAGTCGAGAAAGATTGTCCCCCAGAAATTCGCGCGCAACTTCTGGAAAATCTCCGCCTCGAAGAAGAAGATTTATACATCATTGACGGCCCGCTCAATCCCACGCGGCTGATGACGATTTATGCGGGCGATCATTCTCCGGAACTGCGCGATCCCCCTTTTGTCGCGCCCGTGACCGCCGCGTTGAAAGGAGAAAACGATTTGTTTGCCGCCATTCGTCAGCGCGATATTTTACTGCATCATCCCTACGAAAACTTTGACAGCGTTGTTAATTTTCTCGAGCAAGCGGCGACCGACCCGAATGTGCTCGCCATCAAACAAACACTTTATCGGACTGGGGGCGATCCTCGGATCGTCGGTGCGCTCATGGCCGCGGTGCGTAACGGAAAGCAAGTCACCGCCGTCGTGGAACTCAAAGCGCGTTTCGACGAAGCCAATAATATTTTGTGGGCGCAAAAACTGGAGGAAGCCGGCGTGCATGTTTTGTATGGATTGGTCGGCTACAAAATTCATGGAAAAATGTGCCTGGTCGTGCGCAAGGATGACGACGCCATCCGCCGTTATGTTCATCTGAGCACCGGCAATTATAATCCCACCACTTCGCGTTTTTACACTGATGTCGGGTTGATGACGTGTCATCGTGATTTCGGCGAGGATGTGACTAATTTATTTAATTTGCTGACCGGCATTTGTCAGTTTCAAGGGACGCGAAAATTGCTGGTCGCTCCTTTTGAATGGCACGCGCGTCTACTGCAACTGATTCAGCGCGAATCCAAAAATGCCAGTCAGGGTTTGCCCGCCCGGATCATTGCCAAAATGAACGCGCTGGTGGACCGCGAAATCATTGAGGCGCTTTATCGTGCGTCGCAAGCCGGCGCGAAAATTGATTTGATCGTGCGCGGAATTTGTTGCCTGCGGCCGCAAGTAAAAGGTCTCAGCGAAAACATTTCCGTGCGCAGCATTGTGGATCGTTTTCTCGAACATAGCCGGATTTTTTATTTTGAAAATGCGTTGCAGCCGGAAATTTTAATGGGCAGCGCGGATTGGATGCCGCGCAATTTTTTCCGGCGCATCGAAGTTATTTTTCCAATTGAAGACGGAAATTTGCGCGACCGCATTCGCAGCGAGATTTTGGAAATTCCTTTGCGCGACAATACGAAAGCGCGCTTTCTTAATGCGGATGGAACTTATTCCCGGCCAGGTTTAAAACGCGGACAACCAGCGCGGCGCAGCCAGAGGGAATTTATCGCTCTGGCCGAAGGCGAAGAAAAAACCACGCGAAACTTACGCAAAGGGCACTTCAAATTTCCGCAAGTTAAACTCGCCACAAAACCATCTCCGCGCCCGAGATGAATTCTTTTTTAAAAGTTTATTTTTTGCCAGTGACTTTTTCCAACCAATCCTGATTGGCTAAATACCATTCAATTGTTTCGCGAAGGCCCGCTTCAAAAGTGTGCGCGGGCGTCCAGCCAAGTTCGTTTTTAATTTTCGTCGCGTCAATCGCATAACGCCGATCGTGACCAGGACGATCTTTGACGAAACTGATTAGTGTGCGCGAATGACCGCCGAGCTGAGGCGCGCATTCATCCATCAAATCGCAAATGAGTTCCACCACGCGGATATTTTTCCATTCATTGTGGCCGCCGATATTGTAAGTCTCGCCATCGCGCCCGCGCGTGAGCACTTGCCAGAGCGCTTCGACGTGATCGCGCACGAAAAGCCAATCGCGCACTTGCAAGCCATCGCCATAAACGGGCAGCGGTTTGCGCGTGTAGATATTTTGAATAATCACCGGAATTAATTTTTCGGGAAATTGAAATGGGCCGTAATTATTCGAGCAATTGGTCGTGACCACCGGCAAACCGTAAGTGTGATGATAAGCGCGCACCAAAAAATCACTTGCCGCTTTGCTGGCCGAGTAGGGCGAATTGGGAGCGTAAGGCGTGGTTTCGGTGAAGGAGCCGGAATCGCCGAGAGTGCCGTAAACTTCATCAGTGGAAACATGATGAAAACGAAATTTGAGTTTTGAGTTTTGAGTTTTGAATTTTGAGTTCAGCCAAAAATTTCGCACCGCTTCGAGCAAATTAAATGTGCCGATAATATTCGTTTGAATGGAATCGGTCGGAGCGCTAATGGAATGATCCACGTTCGATTCGGCGGCGAGATGCAAAACATGCGTGACGGAATATTTTTGCACCACGTCAAAGACGGCTTCTTTGTCGCGCAAATTTATTTTTTCAAAAATGTATTTTGGATGGCGCGAAACTTTTTCCAGATTTTCCAAATGGCCGGCATAAGTGAGGGCATCGAGATTGATGAGCTGCTTAATTTCAGGCCGATCAATAACGTGATGAATCAGATTCGATCCAATAAAACCAGCGCCGCCCGTAATTAATAAATTCATATTTTTTCTATGGATGAAAACCAGTGAATTTTTGCGCGCGTTTTCTTGCTTGCGCAATCGGATTTGTTCTGCTTGGATGAGCGGCCATGAAAATAAAACTTTTTGCACCATTAGCCGTTTTGGGTTTGTCAATTTTAATCACGGGCTG
>JALYXC010000054.1 GCA_030947315.1 Verrucomicrobiota bacterium
GCAGGCGAGTTCCTCGTCAACGGAAAACTTTCCCGCGCGCAATTGTTCGAAGAGCGGCGTGTCTTCCTCGTAAATCACTTCGTAGCTGGAAAGATGTTCGCTGCCCAACGCGACGGCTTCGGTCAAAGTCTCGCGCCACACCGCCATCGTTTGACCTGGCAACGCGAACATTAGATCCAGGTTAACATTATCAAAACCGGCCGCGCGCAAAATATCGAATGATTTATAAACCATTTCCCGCGTATGAATCCGGCCGAGTTGTTGCAGAAGATTTTCATTCAGCGATTGCACGCCCATCGAAATGCGGTTCACGCCAAAATCGCGCAGCAGTTTTGCTTTATCGAGGGAAACCGTCGCTGGATTACATTCGACGGTCCATTCTTGGGCGCCTGATAAATTGAGCCGTTCCATCGCTTTTAAAATTTGTCGCCATTGCCGCAAATTTAGGAGGGAAGGAGTGCCGCCGCCGAAAAAAATCGTGCGCGGTTTTAAATCGGGCGCGACCATTTCCATTTCGCGGATCAGCGCGGCCACATAACGATTAATGATTTCACCGCTGGCTGCGTGTGAATAAAAAGCGCAATACTCGCATTTATGCGCGCAAAACGGGACGTGCACATAAAGATTGGTTATAACCGATTCGTTAAACATCCAGGCGGCGTTTTAAATTATTTTTGGCGCTAGGCGATTTCTCTAAAAATTATTTTTTCACTAATTCCAAAATTTTCGAAACGGCTTCCGCAATTTTAACGGGCGTTAATTCTCCGCCGCGCCGTTTCAATTCGACCTCGCCTTTGGCCAAGGATTTTTCGCCGAGAGCAAGTCGAATCGGGAAGCCAACCAATTCCGAATCTTTGAATTTCACGCCGGGCCGCTCCTCGCGATCATCCAGGATCACGTCCACTCCATGAGCGATGAGTTCGTCATAAATTTTTTCGGCGAGCATCATCACGGGACTTTCTTTGGCGACGCTCAACGGCGTGAGGCAAATTTGATAAGGCGCGACGCTCAAGGGCCAAATGATGCCATCCTTGTCGTTGGATTGTTCAACGATAGCCTGCAAGGTTCTCGTCACGCCGATGCCGTAACACCCCATAAAAGCAGGCTGCTGGTGGCCCGATTCATCGAGAAACAAACAATTTAATTTCTCACTATATTTTGTGCCGAGTTTAAAAACGTGGCCTACTTCGATGGCGCGTTTTATTTTTAATGGCGCGCCACAAATCGAACAAAGTTCTCCTTCGGCAACAGTTCGCAGATCCGCAAATTGATTAATACAAATATCCCGCTTCACGGAAACATCGCGGAAATGAAAACCGTTTTCATTGGCGCCTGTGGTCATGCCAGTCACGCCGCGCAAACCTTCGTCCGCGTAAATGGGCAAATCTTTTATTTCCACTGCGCCCAGACTTCCTGGATGCGCTTTCAGCGTCGCAAAAACTTCGTCAGCAGTGGCCACGCGAAAATGGGTTGTTCCCAAAATTCGTGCCAGCTTTGCTTCATTTAGCTGGTGATCGCCGCGCAATAAAATTAAAACCGGTTTATTCTCAACGACATAAACCAAAGTTTTTATCTGGTTTTCGGCGGGAATGTTGAAAGGCATTTTTGTCAAATTTTCAATGGTGACAACGCCGGGTGTGGCAAATTTTTCCACCGTTGACTGCTCCCCGATAACCGATAGCCGCGGACTAAATCGGCTTGTCGCCTTTTCCATATTTGCGGCATAATGGCAGGCCTCGCAATAAACGATTTCGTTTTCGCCGGCTTCCGCTGGGACCATAAATTCGTGCGAAAATTTTCCGCCCATCACGCCCGTGTCCGCCTCCACCGCGATCGCCTCGAGGCCGCACCGCTCGAAAATTCGCGCGTAGGCATCATACATTTTTTGGTAACTGGCTTGCGCGGCTTCGTCGCTTACATCGAAACTGTAAGCATCTTTCATGATGAATTCTTTCGCGCGCATCAGACCAAAACGCGGACGAATCTCATCGCGAAATTTGGTTTGTATTTGGTAAAAATTTTTCGGCAATTGGCGATAAGAACTTAATTCTCCAGCCAGCATCGTTGTAATGACTTCTTTGTGGGTCGGGCCGAGGATCCATTCTTTTTTCGCGCGGTCGCGCACTTTAAAAAAAACTTCCTGAGCCGTTTCGTAGCGGCCGCTTTGCTGCCAGATTTCCGGCGGCTGCAGCGCGGGCATTAAAACTTCCAGCGCGCCGGCGCGATTCATTTCTTCACGAATAATTTGTTCCACGCGGCGAAGAGCGCGCAATCCAAGCGGCAAAAAAGTGTAAAGTCCGCCGGTGAGTTTGCGCATCAGCCCCGCGCGCAAAAGTAATTTGTGCGAAATGATTTCCGCATCCGCGGGCGATTCTTTGAGAGTCGGAATGAGAGCTTGTGTCCAGCGCATAAAGTCTTAGCGATAAAATTTTTCTATTAGTTCTCGTGGCGAAACTATTAGCGGCGCGGGTAAATCCATTTCGCGGAAAATTAAAGCCCCTGCACCAGATCATTTTCCTCAGCCAGAAGCAGAGCGATATTTGTATCAATGGCTACGAATTGTTTTTTTTGCATCGGAGCCGTAAATGATGCGGAGACCCGCATCCAAGAGTTCCTGCCGCTCTTCGCTGGTCAACTTATTGCAGGCCTGGCGCGTTCTTTCGCTCGCGGCGAGAATTTCGTCGCACTCCTTTTCTTTTTCTTTGGCGGACAATTTTTTCATCTGAAGAAAAATGCCATAAATAAATTTACAGGCAACACCTCCGAAATTATTTCACGGTGTTCACCAATGGCGTAAGTCCTTGAATGCGCACTTCCAGTTTGTCGCCGGGTTGGATCGGACCGATCCCGCTCGGCGTGCCGGTTAAAATCACATCGCCGGGCAACAGCGTCATATTGGTCGAAACAAAACTCACAATTTGATAACAATCAAAAACAAGCTGGTTCGTATTGGAATTTTGGCGCAATTGTCCATTTTGAAAAGATTGAATGGTCAGATTATGGGGATCAATTTTCGTTTCCACATACGGCCCGAGTGGCGTGAAGGTGTCGAAAGATTTGCAACGCGCCCATTGGCTTTCCGCATTTTGAATGGTGCGGTCACTGATGTCCTGCGCCGCGGTGTATCCAAAAATATAGCGCGAAGCGGCGGTCGGCGTGACGTTGCGCACGCGCCGTCCCATCACTATGACCAACTCCGCTTCGTAATCGGTGCGATGATTCGAAAAAGGAATTTCAATTTTTCCGCCGTCAGGAATCAACGAGGTCGTCGCTTTCAACCAGAAGAGCGGTTCTTTGGGCAGAGGTTTGCCGGATTCGCGGGCGTGATCGGCATAATTCAAACCAATGGCAATAATTTTTGAGGGCGCCACGGGCGTCAATGTTTTTACTCCTTTAATGGGCGTTGGTTTTTTATCGAAAGATGGCGAACCGAAAACATCGCCGCGCAAACGGAAGAGTTGTCCCTCGCTAACTTTCGCGTGAAAAATTTCGTTGCCTTTTTGAAATCGTCCAATTGCCGCCATAGAATGTCCGCAGTAAATAACAAATATATCTCCATCACTACAAGCGAAAACCGCCTGCGAAAATTGATTTCACGTGGTGAGTCATAGACAAAACGCGCATTGGAACTAAAGTAAATAGACTCCCGCACAGGAATTTTATGCGCCTCACTAAAACCAATCAACTTGCGATGGGCGTAATTTTGTTAATGACTTGGGCCATACCGGTTCTGGGCAGCGATCTGGATCTGATTGGGCTCAGTCTGCTTCGCCAAACGAATCCCACTTTGCAAGGCGCAGGTGTTGACGTCGTCCAGGCAGAGGGAACGATCGGAGGAATTCCGCCGTCTTTTGAAGTCAATCCCGCGGCTGTTGGTCAGCCGGTCACTTTATTAACTTACATTTCCAGCAATGGCATGGCGAACACTTTTCCAAATTTAGTGGGAATGGAATCCATCCATGCCGATGCTGTCGCCGCGAATTTTTTTGGAATAACCGGAATGGCGCCGCAAATAAATCACGTAAATAACTACGAGGCTGATTATTTTTTTAACCAACTTATTAGCAATCAAATTTCAATTTCCGGAAAAGTAGTCAACCAAAGTTTTATTTTTGACAATTTGACCCTTCCAGAACAGCAATCGGTGGATTCGGCGTATGACAATTATGCGGCTCGATATAATACGCTTTTTATTTCAGGCGCTGGCAATGGAATCAACACGGGCAATGGCGGTTTTATCAATGCGCCAGCCACTTGCTACAATGGAATGGGCGTGGGCGTTTCTGATGGTCTCACCAGCATCGGAACTACGCGCGATAATGGCCGTTCCAAACCGGACATCGTGGCGCCAGGATTAGCCACCAGTTTTTCCACGCCGTACGTGGCGGGGGCGGCCACGATTTTATTTCAAGCTGCCCTCCGCGGCGATGGCGGTGCGGGGACAGCGGTCGCGGCCGGGAATATTCAAACCGTTAAATCACTTTTATTAAATGGCGCAATTAAACCATTGGATTGGACGAATGGAATTTCCACGCCACTGGATGCCCGGTACGGCGCGGGAATTGTGAATATTTTTAATTCGCACCACCAGTTAACCGGCGGCAAACATTTGCCCGTTGAAACAGTTGGTGTTCCGGTGGGCGGTTCGCATTTTCCCGGAAACAATCTCAACAATATTTCCAGCCTGGCGGGTTGGAATTTTGCCACCATTTTGAGTTCGCGCACCCAGGACAAAATTGATCATTATTATTTTAATCTCACCAATGCTTCCGATTACACGCTGACCGCCACTCTTGTTTGGAATCGGCAGAATAATCAAACCGCCATCAATGACCTCGATTTTTTCCTGTACGACAGGAGTAGTAATTTGGTCGCTTCCAGCGTCAGCGCGGTTGACAACACCGAACATATTTTTTTAGCACGTCTGGCTCCCGGACGGTATGATTTGCAAGTGTTGAAAAATGGCGGACTTACAAAACGGATTACCGGTAGCGAAAGTTACGCGTTGGCCTTTGAATTTTTTACGATCTCTTTGAACCTCGCCCGCAGCGGAAATGGCCTCGACATTTCCTGGCCGATTGCGCCGGCTGGATTTATTTTGCAATCCACCGCCAACCTGAATCCGCTCATGGTCTGGAGCGACGTGATCAATCCAATCATCGTCACGAATAATCAAAATCGCGTCACGCTCGATTCGTCGAGCGGAAATCAATTCTTTCGGTTGCGTCGGCCGTGAACGCCAGTGGGATTTTTTCTCATCACGTAATGCTAAAATAAAATTAATTATTTCTGACTGACGATTTTCTGGAAATCCGGATTTTGTCGGAGGGTGGCGAAGCGCGCATCGTTGAGCGCTTCCTGCGCGAGATTTTTTGATTTCGGATTTTGCGTTAAGCGGGCACTGCTTAGTTGAATGGCTTTTTGCAACCCTTCCAGAGCGGCCGGCGTTTTGCCCATGATCGCTTCGAGTCCGGCCAAATCGTACCAGGCTTCAGGATTATCAGGCACTAATTTAACCAACCGCAGGAGCGCCGCTTCCAATCGCGCCATGTTACCCAGTTGGACATAGGCGCGCGCCACCGCGAGAATCACGTTCGGGTCCGCGTTAGGGCTGGCTAAAATTTGATCCAACAAAACCAAGGCTTGATTGGTCTGTTTGGCTTGGATGAGTTTGGCGATTTCCGAAAAGGCCGTTTGCAAATTCATAGACTGAGGCGCGGCGCCACTCCGGTTATTTTTCAATTGCAAAACCACGCTCTCAATTTGTCCGTTGGCCGGGTCAAGACGCTGACACGTTTCGGCGACAGCGATCGCATCGTCCATCCGCCCTTGCGCGGTTAAAAATCGCACATAGCGATAGACCGCTTCCGGGCTGTAAGGGCAAAAGGCGAAGGCTTGTTTAAAAGCAAATTCCGTTTCACGAGCGAGGCGTTGTTGTTCGGCAGAATTTTTGGGGCGATAAGCCGGCGGACAATCAATTTCCATCAGGCCCAGACGCCAGGAATAAATTCCAGCGATGGAACTGCGCAGTTTAGAGAAAGCTTTTTGGCCGTTATCGTCACGAATAAATTTCGGGTCGCCCTTGAATTTTTTAAAATCGTGGCGCAAATACATTTTTTCGGCGAAGGCGCAAATATTAGTGACGGGCGTGTCGTAAGTGATCCAGTTGCCAATGAGCCGGGCCGAAAACTGGCTCCAAAATTGGTGATCGCGCTCGAGAATTTCCGGAGTCAATTCCAGCACAGGTTCGCGATTGATTTTCATGATGATGCCGAAGGGCGTGAGATGCGGAAACATCCAATCGAGCGGAAAACTTTCTTCCACATAAAATTCGTGCGCCGGATTTTTATCGAAAATATCCTTGGTCAATAAACCATTGATGGCCATGACGGCGACCTGGCCTGAAACTTGCACGCGTTGCTCGTTGCCGACCGGCGTGATGTGGACATCTTCGCCTTGTTTGATTTGTTTTGGCTCATTGGGGAATTGCATATCGTGCTGCAACCGTTTCTGAGCGTTTTGTAAATATTCGTTGAAACAACGTTGCGAATCTTCCACCGAGGGCGTGTGAATTTCCAGGTCGGGAAAAACGCCGCCGTGACTGAGCGCAATAGACTGCGGATAAGCCTCTTCCAGCAACAAACGGTTCAACCGAATGCGCGTATGGCTCTGCGGATCTTCTTTCACGAAACGCTGCGTGCGATCAGAAAGTTTAACATCTTTAAATCGCCGTTCGTCATAAAGCGGGCCTTTTTCGAGAAGGCGATTCAGATCTTTGGCCAAAGCATTTTTTAATTTTTTTTCATCACCGCTCGCTAATAAATCCTGGGTTTCTTTGCGAAAATTATCGAAAAGAAATTTGGAAAGCGGCTCATCGCGTTTTAACAATTTTGCGCGCAGCAGCGCCACGTCTTTAAAATCAGTTTCATGAAAATAAGAAGTTCCCGCGCGCCGTTTCTTTTCAATGTTATCTCCGATTTTTAGAAACAAATTATCCAGCGGACGCAAAAGCGAGGTGTGAAAAAAGTTCTGGAAAAAAGGCGGATCATTTTCCGCGCTGCGATTGTAATGGGCGCGAATGTAGTTTAAATAAGTGCCGTCGGCCAGGGCGTTTTGCGTAATCAAATAAACATCGCGCCGATCAAAAGCACGGTCGAGCGGCTTGTCTTTGGCCGGAATAAAACTTTCGCAAAAAATCATGTAAGTCGGATTAAAACGACCTGGATCAGTGCCGCCAAATAAAACCGTGTCGCGTGTCATGTCTGGATAAATTTTGTAGGGTGGGCTGAACATATCGTGCCCAAACCAATAACCAAAAAGATGACCGCGCTGCTCGTTATCAAACCAATGCGACAAAACGGAATGAGCGGGCATCAGCGCGAAAAGGGCCAGAACAATCCAAAACCGCAGATGCGTTCTGAAAATTAAAATCGTCACCAGAAAAAGAATGCTCAGACACAAGAGAAACATTCCGGAATAAACATGCAGCGTCGCGTCCCCTTCTCTTAAGGTCGTGCCGAGACCATGAAAAAATAATTTTACTCCGCTGAAATCCACCGTCTTAAAAGTGGTTTCAATCACCCTGGTCAACGCGTATAAACTGGCGCTCACGGCCACAATGGCCCCGCCCAGCGCCCAGTAACGCAGTTGTTCGTAGTTCGTAAAAAGAAAAGCTCCTATGAGCGCGAGGCCGTAACCGACGCTCATGGCGATCATCAGATGCGAAGCGGCGAAAAAGACGCGGACCAATTCCTGAGTTTGCCGGTCGGAACTCGGGTTCAACAAAAGCATGAGGAGCACGGACAAGCAGAGATAAATGGCGGCCAATCCGGCCATCCAGGCGCGTTCGGGTTTTTGCATGTAGCGATAAATCAGCGCCAGCGCCGCCACCAAATCCACCAACACCAAAACGAGTGTCAGAAAAAAAAGAATACCGCTGATTGTTTTAAGCCCTTCCACGGCCTGATTTTGGCGGGCTAATTCCGCCATTTGTTTTTCCACGAGAACCAGCGCGCCGAGCAATAAACCAACACCGCCCGTGATCGAAGCGAAAATGAATAAATTTTTTGTTCCTCCTTCGCGGACGATTTGCCGCAGATAAAATCCGAGCGGAATAAGCGCGATTAACAAATAAACCAGATTAAATTCTTCACTCGCGCCCGCGGCGTAATTGGCAATCTGTTGAAAAAATCGGTTGGACTCGGCGGTCGGATGAGTCGATTCATACTGGCCGCGTTTGAGGGCGTGCATAAAACCTTCCGCTGTGCGCGGATAGCCCCAGTTCATGGGCGGATTGCTCATCGAGGCCAGCGGCATGTAAAAATAAAAAGCCGCGCCCAGAAGCCACATTCCGCCCATGATCAGAACCGGTTTCCATTCGGTGCCGAGCGCCTTGGTTTTTAATGCCAGCCAAATGCCCGCCGTCAGCGAAGCGATGCCAATAAAATTAAAAATAACGAAAAGCGGCGTGTTGTTATCGAAGCTGGTGACGTCGCCGTTTATTTTCAAAAGCAGCACCACCACGTAAATGAGAAAATTACTAAAAAATAAATCGCGCCCGATTTTTGGTTGTGCCGCCATGATGGCCACCTCAATGCCCATGGCCGCTACGAGCAGCGACATGTGATTGGTCAAACAAACCCCGAACAGGAAAAAAGCAAAATAAAGATATCGGCGTTGGCGCGGCGCGTACATCCAATGCAAAAGAAAGCAGAGCATTCCCATGAACGATAAAACGCTGAGCGAATAAACCTCCACAATCACTGATTGACTCCACATGTAGCCGTTGAAACCCATCAACATCCCCGCCACAAAACCGCACACCAGGCAAAGGGCGTTTTCCCAATGCCGATCAATTTTCTGTAAACGGCCAATACCTTCGATAATCAAACTGCTGCCGCGCGAAACCAGGAGCGCGAGCAATCCGCAACCGAGTGCTCCTGCCAGGGCTGACGCGACGCTGACTCGCCAGGCAATATTTGAAAACGGAAGAATTCGCGTGAAAAACCAGGTAAAAATCGTCCACACCGGATACCCTGGCGGATGCGGAACACCGGCGTAAAATGAGCCAGTCGCCAACTCGCCCGAATCTTCCAGCGTCACATCTGGCGCCAGCGTCAGAAAATAACCGATGAAAATCAACAGCGCGGTCAACCCAAAAGCCCACCAATCAATGCGACGAAATAATGGCGGCGGAACAATGTTTTCAGGCGGTTTTGATGAAATTGGTGGAGGGACAACCGGCGCGTTTTTTTTCCGAGGCGTCGAGCTCGGGACGTTTTGCTTCATATTTTATGGATCAAATGATTGGTCAAAGAATGGATAGTTGAAGCGGGTCCAGGACGATTTGTCCATTCAAAAGTCGCGGTGGAACAAATATTCCATTCGAGATTCAAATCGAGTTTAGTCAGGGCAAAACTTTGTCGTGGCCAAAAAACCGAGGCGCCATTGGAAGAAAAAACCGGCAGAAATGAAAAGTTTTTTCCTTCGGCCGCCGGCATCGGGCGAAAAGGGCTGGTCACAAATAAAATCAGCATCATGGCTGCCAAAGCCGCAGCGGGCGCCAACCAATTAACCCCGCGCGAATAAAAATTTCCTGCGGCGGAAATCGGCGCGGCAAATAAACGCGCGCTGATTTTATCCGAGGGACTTCGCGGGGTCCATGATTGCAACTGTTGTTCCAATAGATTCATCTTGTTCATAATCTTCCTCCTGCAAATAGAATTTTAATTTTTGCAAACCGTAGCGGTAACGTCCCGCGGCCGTGTTCGGCGAAATTTCGAGTAATTGGCCAATGGTTTCAAAAGTGAGCTGCTGCCAGATTTTTAAAACAATCACTTCACGCTGCTCGACGGGCAATTCCGCCAGGCCCCGCATCGCTTTCCGTTCCGCGTCGCTTTCCGGTGGGGAAATTTCGAACCACGAGCGCGCTTCCCATTCCCGCGCGATTCTTCGCCAAAAACTGCGGCGATAATTCAAAGCGCGGTTGCGAAAGCAGCGCCAACAATAATGTTCCGGCTCTTCCGGCATCACCGCGCGCTGCAAAAGAGCCGCGAAGGTTTCCTGCAAAACATCTTCCGCTTCGCCATGACTCAAGCCGAGCGCCCGGCCATAAAGAATCAGTCCCGCCGCTTTGTCATGGTAAAGCCGCTCGCACCAATCGTTAAACCGATTTGCCATTTACCAGATAGACACCGCGCCGAGCCAATTTGTATAAAAAAATTTCAGAATCATTTATGATCAAAACTCGCGCTGGCATTTTGCACATCACGTTTCCCTATTCTCCCAATTCTTTGACCGCAAAAGTCATTGAAAAATATTCCCGTTGCCCTTACTTTGCTCCCGTAATGCTCGAAGATCGTTCATACATGCGCGGTGATGCTTATCGCCCCCAAAAGTCGGCGGCGATTATTTTGTTAATTGTTAACGTGGTCGTTTTTCTCACGCAGCAATTGGCTGAGAATTACCTGCGATATCCCGTGCCCCAAATCCAACAACTGGCTGAGCATTACACATCGCCTGTTCAGGAATATTTTTATCTAAGCACTCACGGGCTACAACAGGGATATATTTGGCAACTACTCACTTTTCAGTTTCTTCACGCCGGGCTTTTTCATCTTTTCGTCAACTTGCTCGTTATTTATTTTTTCGGCCGAACCGTGGAAGAATCGTTGGGTCGGAACACTTTTCTTAAAATTTATTTTCTAAGCGGAACGTTCGGTGGTCTCCTGCAAATGCTGCTGGCTCTTGTCATTCCAGAATATTTCGGTGGGCCAGTGATTGGCGCATCGGCCGGCGCGATGGGATTAATGGCCGCATTCGCAACTCTGTTCCCCGAGCAGCGGTTGACATTGCTGGTTTTTTTTATAATCCCCGTTTCGATGAAAGCTAAATTTCTCCTTTGGATTTCCATAGGCCTGGCTGTATTTGGAATTATTATTCCACAAAGCAGTGTCGCCCACGCCGCGCATCTAGGGGGAATTTTTGTTGGAATTATTTATGTAATTTTTTTTGTGAAAGGAAATGGTTTTTCATTTTTGAAACGGTCTTTCTCTCCGCGCGCTATTCGACTGCCCCGGGAACTTGTTCGAACCCATTCGAGTCGCTCGCAATGGCACCGACCCCAGAAAAGCGTTCCAGAAGAATTGCCTTCCGCAGAATTTATCAGCCGCCAGGTGGATCCGATTCTCGATAAAATTTCTTCGCACGGCCTCCACAGCCTCACGGAAAACGAGCGGGAAATTCTCGAAGCGGCCCGGCAAAAAAT
>JALYXC010000391.1 GCA_030947315.1 Verrucomicrobiota bacterium
GGCCAGAGGGAACGTGGAAGGTTTACTCGGATTGGCCCCGCCGATAATTTCCGTCAAGCGCAGATCAAAGGCGAAACTGAAATCATCGTTTCGATTGAGAATAGTTTTGAGCGAATAATAAAAATAATTATTTGTTTGCGACGAATCCCATGTCACTTCGAGATTTTGATTGGCCGCGTTCCATTGGAAAAGATTTGTACCGCCAAAAAGTTTCCAACCGCGATCTGCTGGATTTTCAGAAAAATCTTCCTGGAAAGTCGCCGCTCCCGTAAAGGAAACGGCGACCAGCCACATGAAAAGGTAACAACGAAACATAGCAATTGCCTGAGAATCAAGCGTCTGTTTTTTTTCTGGCGTGATGCATTTGTGGAAGGAGTAAACCTGCGGCGATTAAAAGTAAGGCCCACGTCGCCGGTTCGGGAACAGCAGCCACACCATCAATGAAGCGGTTTCCATCCAGGCCTTCGATGCGGATGTAACTGATACTAGGCAGAGTTGCGCCCATCGCCCAGCCGATGTTGTAGCCAGCGCCACCGCCACTGCCATTGTAAAGCGCCCGAATTTGCGTCAGGTTTTTTCCGGCAAAATCGGAATTAACCAAACCTGGATTGGCTGCTTTTTGAAAATTACCCGAGCCGTCGGTGGGAACCAAACCATCCACATTTGGGGCGAGCGATGGATTTAAAATAAAATAATTTAAATTGTCAGCGCTGACCGAAACACGAGTATTGCCCGCCGGACTGGTATAAAATGAACCATCGGTAATTCCGCCGCCGGAAAAATTTCCGTTGGTAATGTTAAATCCGGCATGACCAAAAATAATAAAATCAATTCCAAAAGGATTTGCCATGTTATGCAAAACCGGCGTATTGAACTGCAAAGTTAAAAAACCATTGGCGCCAATCGAAACTAATTGATTGGTCGCGTAAGGCGCATTGAACGGATCTACCGCGTCGCCAAATGGATTGACTCGCGAAGGTTCTCCCAATGCTACGGAAGCGTTGGTGTAACCGGGATTGAATCCGGCGCCCGGATTGTAGGCCACTACGGAATCCGCATAAGGCGAAGCGCGCACCGTGGAAACGACAACGAAGCTGGCCAATGCCAGCACCGAACAAACTTTTTTTGACATAACTGATCTTTCAATTTTGCCCCGCTTTTCTATGGAAGGGCGGGGCGGATTTACGATTGAGAGACCAGCGTGGAGTTTGAAAGTTTTTGAAAATAAAAAAACCTTCAAACTCCGACAATACGGGAATGAAGGCATTCACTGAATCCTGTCGAAAACAGTCCGGCAGGCTGGCCTCATCCTTCTCATTGACGGAGAAGTTGGCCGCGAAATTTTCCGCGACCACGACGAGCACAATCAAACCGGTATCCTGACTTCGGGCCTGCCTCGCTCCCGCCTTCCCGCCCAGCCCTTTCTAAAGTTGATTCGTTCAGTGTTATCAGCCGCTTAAGGCGAGAGAATAAACGCGAACCTGAATCTTCTACAGAAAGGGCTGGGCAGTGGCATTGAGAGTTTGTATCCCGTTACAGTGGCGTAACCGCCCCCGATTTTCACGGGGTTCCCAGACATTTAACTGTGACTTGGATGACGAATCATCCGACTAACTTTCAAAGAGCGGGAGAGTAATAAACTTTTTATGAAACGAAGCAAGGAAATTTCATGAAAGTTTTCCAAATAAAACTTGCCCACATCGGGAAAATCACTTCTCGCTAAAACTTTTCGATTAACTAGAGTCGCCGCGTAGCCTTTAATTTCTCATCGTTATGAACGAAATCCAGCGCGCGGAATTAAACCAGTTGAAGGAACGACAAAAAATCCTTCAGTCGCAACTGACCGACCTCTCGCAAAAAATTTCGCAGTTCGACACGCGGCTTCAACAAACGTTAACTATCTCGCCCGTGGAAATTCCAGCGATGGAAATTTCTTCGCTGAAATCTGAGTGGTCGGCAAAAAAAATTGTTGAAGAAGAACAAAAATCGCCCGCAGTTCCTGCACCTCTTCAGCCGCCGGTTCAAACAACCTTGCAAAAGCCGACTGAGGTTCCGCCCGTGATTTCGCAAGTAGAAAGAGGAAAAAACGCGCTGCATTTACAGCCGTCAGTTCCAGTTGAGCGAGTCAGCCGGTTAACTCCAGTTCCCTCGCCATTAAATGTTCCGCCTCCAACTCCCGACTCCAACACTTCGTTTGAAATGCGTCTTGGCACTTATTGGCTGGTGCGCGCTGGAATTGTTTTGCTGCTCACCGGCATGGCGTTTTTTGCCCGCTACGCTTATCAAAATTACATTCCACACTTCGGGCCGCTTGGGAAATTGATTTTAATGTATCTCGGTAGCGGAGCGTTGCTGGGCACGGGAATTTTTCTGCAACGCAAGAAAGGCCAGGAACCGCTGCGTAACTATGGGCAGGTTCTTTTCGCGGGTGGACTGGCCATGATTTATTTTACCACTTACGCCGCGCATCACGTCCCGAACCTTCGCCTTATTTCCAGTCCTATTTTGGATGGCGCGCTTTTGCTGGCGTGGACTGGATTCATCGTCTGGGTAGCCGACCGCAAAAAATCCGAAGTGCTCGCCCTGTTCGCCATCGGCTTGGCCTACTATACTTCGATTATCACGAGCATCGGTCTCTTCACGCTCTATTCGAATCTCGTGCTGACGGGCGCCGCTGTTTTTTTTCTTTTGCGCAATCGCTGGACAACACTTTCCATGGCCAGCCTGATTGCGACTTATATCGCCTTCGTTTTCTGGCGGTTTCACAGTGGCGAAGGTTGGATGTGGAGTTCGCGCGTGGACGATTTGTGGAAGGGAAATTTATTTCTCGCGGGATATTGGATAATTTTTACCGCATCAACGTTTCTTTCAAAGCCGGATAAATCAGAAAATTATCGCGCGCCGTTTCTAACGCTGAACAACGGGGCGTTCTTCGCTTTGGTGTTGCTGTCCATGATGCGTTACCAACAAGGAAATTTTTGGAAATTTTCCGCAGGATTTGGCGCAGTTTTGCTGGTGTTGGCCGCTGTCGCCAAACGAGTTTTGCCGGAAGAGCCATCCCTCAAAAACAGTTACACGACGCAAGGTCTGCTTTTGGTGACATTGGCAATCATCAGCTACTTCACCGGTCTTCGACTCGCGCTCGTGCTCGCCACTGAAAGCGTGGCGCTGTTTGTCATTGGAACTGCGCGAAAAAATATTTTCCTTATCGCGGGAGCTTACATCACAGCGGCGTTGGCCGTGGCCTTGGGATTGTCCGTCCTGAATCAGCAGCCTGAAATTCTTTCAGGAACTTTCATCGGCGCGCTCCTTCTCTTCAATGCTTTTTGGGCGCATCGAAACTGTCCGGCTGACGATGCAAAAAACGTGATGCGTCCGAAGCCAGCCTATTTTTCTTTGCTCGCATTAATAATCTGGGCGGCGACGACGTGGCAAAATTGTCCACGCGAATGGCTGGCTCCAACGCTTGCGATGGGGGCCGCAGTTCTTACGCTCTCAATTTATTTTCTACGACTTCCTGAAGTCACGATTTTTTCGCAAGGATATTTATTTCTCGCGCAAGCGGTTTGGCTGGTTGAAAATGCGACGCACTCGCATCCAACTCATGGACTAAATCCCGGCGTCGTGATTGCGGTAACGGTAGGACTGAGCCATTGGTGGCAACGCCAAAAACTTTTAGTGTTCACAGATGATGTGCGAAATTTTCTTTTGGGACTCTACGCGCTGGCGGTTACAGGAGTTCTTTTCTTTTGGCTGGAGCCATTGTTCAGTCCGCAAATGTGGCTGGCGGTCGCCTGCCTCCTGGCGATTGCTCTCGCGCTTTACGGATTGGCGACAAAATTATGGCCGCTGGCCATCACCGCACAACTGTTCGTTCTGGTCAGTCTTTGGTCTTTCGAATCAGAAATTTTCTCAGGGAATCTGGCTTGGTATATTGCTCTTGTTCCCATCGCGACACTGCTGCTGTTCGGCAGCATGATCGTCAAGCGCGCATTTTGTGAAATGAAAATGCCGGCGTCGGTCATCACCCTCGCCCGGATTTATCGCTGTATCGCCTTGATAATGTCGCTCGCGTGGATTCATCAATACATTCCGCAGGCGGAACAATTTTGGGTCGTGATGCTGGTCGGGACTGCGCTGTTCGCTCTCGCCGCAAAATTGCAAAATCGTGAAACGTTTTTATTCAGCGGAGTTTTTTTCGTGGTTGGACTGGGAATCTTTTTATTCCATTGCATGGAGCGCAGCACGATTTTCCATTGGCCGAATCTCGTCGCGCTTTTCATTCCGCCTGTTCTCCAACAATTAGCAAAACGGCGTCCCGCAAGATTTTCTTTCGTCACAACTGATCTGCACATTGCGACTATTTGCGCCAGTGCTGTCACGTTTTGGATTTACCTGTCTCGCTGGATGATTTTAACCTCAGCCAGCACGCATCTTTTCCTGACGGCAAGTTGGGCGATTTTTGCCCTGATCTTGTTTATAGCGGGTCTTCTGTTGAAAGAACGTGTTTATCGCTGGCTTGGTTTGGCCGTGTTGGCGTGTGCTGTCACCCGTGTTTTCTTTTTTGACATTTGGAAACTGGAAACCATTTACCGGATTCTTAGTTTCATAGCGCTCGGTCTCGTGCTGCTGGTTCTAGGATTTCTTTACAATAAATATCAGGAAAAAATTAAAGAATGGATTTGAATTTATTTTGCAAGAGAAACCAGCATTCCGTTTTTCTTCACGCAATATTTTTGTCCCCGATATGGCTAAAGGTTCGGCTCATTCGTAGTGAGTCCACATCCGGAGGACTTTGACGGTGTGCTCGGCATCCTAGATCTGATAGACAAGGCTTTCTGCGCTTGCTTGGTGTAGACGATAGACCAACTCACCAGCCGGGTTTGGTGGAGGTTTTGCCGAGCGGTTCGGCCATGCCCTTGCGGATTGAGTCGCGCATACCAGGAATCGAGATGAGGTAGAGCGTTTCCTGAATAC
>JALYXC010000411.1 GCA_030947315.1 Verrucomicrobiota bacterium
TTACTTAACCGGGGACGGAGTTTCTAAAGATGAAAAGAAAGCCAAAGAATTTCTCACCAAATCCGCCGCGCAAGGAAACAAAGACGCCGCGCTTTTGTTGGAAAAAATAAATAAGACGCCCGCGAAATAAATTATCATCGCACTTGCCGCTGAAAACTTGCGTTTTGGTGGCGCAATGTTTTTTCCTGTGAGCAGACAGTCTCGGCAGTTCGGCAACCTCTAGTGATAAATGAAAAGAGAGAACCTAAGAAATTTCGCTAAAAATATAACTGAAATGGGCAGACTTGTTGGGAGTAACGCATTTATAAACTGTGCAAATCTCCTAAAACCATTGATTCTATTGGTTTAAATCGATTGGAGCGGGTGAAGGGAATCGAACCCTCGTAGGTAGCTTGGAAGGCTACCGCTCTACCATTGAGCTACACCCGCATCCTCAAGCGACTGGAGAATTTTAACAGCCGTTCTTGCGTTGTCAATTCCACTTCGATTATCTTTGCGCGCGATGAATTCCTTACTCGTCACGGGTGGCCGCGTCATTGATCCCGCCAATCAACTGGATCAAATTACTGACCTCTTAATTTTAAAAGGAAAAATTTCCGCGATCGGTTCTGAAGCCATTAAAAAATCCTCCTCAGAAATTAAAAAAATAAACGCGACTGGCCTGATGGTTTGTCCAGGTTTGATTGATCTGCATGTTCACCTGCGCGAACCTGGCCAATCAGCTAAAGAAACCATCGCCACAGGAACAGCGGCGGCGGCGCGCGGCGGTTTTACTTCAATCGTTTGTATGCCGAACACATTGCCCGCCATTGATAATGCGGGAACCGTCGCGCTGATTCGCGAGAAAGCTGAGCGCGAAGGCGTCGTGAATGTTTTTGTCGCCGGCGCAATTACTAAAAATATTGCCGGCGAAGAGTTAGCGCCGATCGGCTCATTAAAAAAAGCGGGCGTCGTGGCGATAACGGATGATGGTCATTGCATTCAAAATAATGAACTGATGCGCCGCGCTCTCGAATACGCGAAAATGTTTGAGCTGCCCGTGATGGATCATTGCCAGGATTACTCGCTGGTGACCGATGCCGTCATGCACGAAGGTTATTGGAGCACGGTCCTCGGCTTGCGTGGCTGGCCTTCCGCCGGTGAAGAAATGATGGTTGCGCGAAATATTTTACTCGCCGAATTAACCGGCGCGAAAGTTCATTGCCAACATATAAGTTCGGCTAAAAGCGTGGCGTTGCTGCGCGAGGCCAAAAAGAGAGGCGCGCCCATTTCCGGCGAAGCTTGTCCACACCATTTTACCCTGACTGACGCGGCGATCGCGGGTAGTGAAAAGTTCTGGGAGCGCGACGGGAAAAATATTTTTTTAACGCAAAATTCAAAATTTAAAACTCAAAATTTTCCGCAATGGCCGGCTTACGATACAAATTTCAAAATGAATCCGCCGTTGCGCGCTGCGGCGGATCGGGAAGCGATCATGGAAGGCTTATGCGATGGAACGCTGGAAATTTTGAGCAGTGATTACGCGCCGCATTGCGATTACGAAAAAGAAGTGGAGTTCGATTATGCGCCGTTTGGCATCACCGGATTAGAAACTGAGTTGCCGCTGTCGCTCATGCAATTATTTCACTCCAAACGAATGTCCCTTTCAGATTTGATTGCAAAATTTACAATTAATCCCGCCCGTTTATTAAATCTGTCAAAAGGAACTTTGAGTCTCGGGGCCGATGGTGACGTTACCATTTTCGACCCAAATCTTGAATGGATTTTTGATAAAACAAAAAACGTCAGCAAATCGAAAAACACTCCTTTTGATCAATGGGGGATGCGCGGAAAGGCCATCGCCACAATTGTCGACGGCCAAATCGTTTGGGCTGAACAAAATCAATGAGTTGCCGACGAAGCGAAGTCAGTTTAATGTTTTTAACTTATGAAAAAAATAACACTTGGATTACTTCTACTCTGTGCAGCTTTTCAAATTGAGGCTGCGGAACTTGCTTGGAGCACCGATTTGGCCAAAGCGCAGGCGCAGGCTAAAAAAGAAAATAAATTAGTTCTGTTGGATTTCACCGGCTCGGATTGGTGTGGTTGGTGCATCAAATTGCACAAGGAAGTTTTTTCTCAACCGGAATTTACGGAATACGCGAAAAAGAATTTAGTTCCAGTCGAAGTTGATTTTCCGCGGAACAAACCGCAAAGCGCTGCATTGAAAAAAGCGAATCAGACCCTGCAGGAAAAATACGGAATTAATGGCTACCCAACCATCATTGTATTAAACGGCGACGGCGAAAAAGTTGGTGAATTACCTTACATGAAAGGCGGCCCGAAACCTTTCATCGCCAAATTGGAAAACCTGAAAAAGAAATAGTTCACCGTGGCATAGGAAATTCATTTGGATGGCAAAGACAATAGATTAAAGATTAAATCATCCATTCAAATGAGTTTTTTCAAATTGCTATTTTTACGCTGCTACCAAACTAAAATTTTCCCTGGCATAATTTTAGTCTGCGCACTTACTGGCTTCTCCCAGAATATCACGC
>JALYXC010000420.1 GCA_030947315.1 Verrucomicrobiota bacterium
GGCCAGAGCGATGGTCTCACCGGTTCCTGGAGCACGCCGATCGTGATCGAAGGGCGAGATTCAAAAGCGGAATTAATTCTCAGCGCACCCGAAAAATTATCGGCCTTTGATCCTAAAACCGGAAACGAATTGTGGCATTACGATGGATTAAATCCGCTCATTTATGGTTCACCGATTTATGGCGAGGGAGTGATCGTGGCGATGGGTGGGTTTCAAGGAACGACCATTGCCGTGACAACCGGCGGAACCGGCGATGTCACCGCCACGCACAAATTGTGGGAAACGAAACGGACAAAAAACCGGCTCGGCTGCGGTGTAATTTTTAAAGGCCACATTTACGTTTTGAACACGCCGGGCGTCGCCGAGTGCATCGAATTAAAAACGGGAAAAACGATTTGGGAAGAGCGATTACCCAGCCTCGGCCCGAAATCCGACTCCTGGTCTTCCATGATTTTGTCCGGCGACACCATTTATGTTTTAAATCAATCCGGTGACACGATTATTTTACGCGCCAGTCCGAAATTTGAAGTGTTGGCCACAAATTCCATCGGCAATGAATTGACCAATGCCTCGCACGCCGTTTCCGATGGCGAACTTTTTATTCGCACCCACAAAAATCTCTGGTGCATTGGAGAAAATAAAAAATCCGCTTCGCAAAAAAAGATCAAAGCGCTTTTTCTTACGGGCGGCGGTTATCACGATTATCAAAAACTCGCGCCTTATCTGACGAATAGTTTGGGGAAAATTTTAAACGCCGATTTCGATGTGCGCTTCGACATGGACATTTTGAAAAATGAAAACTTCGCAGCTCCTTACGATGTGATTATTTATGATTTTTGTTTTGATGAAGCCGATTCCGCTTTGCTGGAAAATGCGATGCGCGCCACGCGAAATGGCAAACCTGCCGTTATGATTCATTGCGCGGTTCATGCGTTCCGCAAATCCGAAAAGGTCGGCGCCTGGGAAAATTATTGCGGCATGAGGTCGAAAGTTCACGACCCGTATCAGCCGTTTGCCACCCAAAAAGTTACGGCGCATCCGGTGACAAAAAATTTTCCAGACGATTGGAAAACTCCGGGAGATGAATTATATCAGACGATCCAATTTTTCGAAAGCAGCACACCATTGTTGAAAGTCAAAAGTCCGCGCGATGATCGAGAACATATAGTTTGCTGGGTCCACCAGTTCGGCCAGGGACGGGTTTTTGCCACCACGCGTGGTCACGATATGAAAACGGTCGAATCGCCGGAGTATCTTCGTTTGCTCGCCGATGGCATTCTCTGGGCATGTAATAAATTGGGCGAAACAAAATGAGTTTTAATTAAAGCAATGGCACACGATTAAAAATTCGATTTATTTTTGCAAGCGCTTCTTCAACCATTCCAAAGCTTGCGGCAAATCGAAAAATTCTCCTTCCAACTGCGCTTCAAAAGCCGCGTTTAAAATCGCGCCAAAATTTTTTCCTGGCGTCATTCCTAATTCCATTAAATGACGTCCGAGCAAAATTGGTTTGGGCGCGCTTTTTTGCAATTCCAGTGCATGGGCTTTTTCCAAAAGCGCCGTCGCTCCTGGAGGAATAATCGCGGGCAAGGGAGGGCGTCCACCACGATCGGCCGTCATTACCAAACAAAGTCCTTGAATATTTTCCGGATACAGCCGGTTGGCGAGACGCCGAACCGCGCGGTCGCTGACAGTTTGATAATGAGCCATATGATTGGCTACGAGCGGCAAGACGCGGTCGCGAATCGCGGCGGGAGCGTTGATGCGATTTAAAAAATTTTCCGCCACCGAAACTCCGACCGATTCGTGGCCGGGCGAAATAATTCGTTCGCGCCCATTTTTAAACTCGCGACTGGTCGTTTGGGGTTTGCCCACGTCGTGCAACAAAGTTGCCAGCAAATAAACGATGCGCGATTCAGTATCGGCATTTTGCCATTCGGATAATTTCACGAGCGCGTCGCAACAGTGGCAGGTGTGTGTAAAAACATCGCCTTCAGGATGCCATTCCGAATCTTGCGGTGTGCCGATCAGATTTTTTAATTCGGGAAAATGATCAATCCATTCCGTCGCGACTAAAAATTTCAAGCCGGCTGAAGGAACGCTGCTTTTTTCCGCCCATTTAAACCATTCTTCACGCACGCGCTCGAGCGCCAGTTCAGAATAATGCGTTTTTATTTTCTGGCAAAGCGAGACCGTTTCCGGCGCAGCTTGAAGATCGAACCGGGCGGCGAATTGCATTCCCCGCAAAACACGCAGCGGATCTTCTGGAAAAGCGTCGCTCGTGTGCCGCAAAATTTTTTCTTTTAAATCTTTTTCGCCACCAAAAAAATCGAGTAATTCTTTTTTTCGCGGATCGAACATGAGTGAGTTGATGGTAAAATCCCGGCGCGCCGCCGCTTCTTTGGGCGTAAATGTCAAATCAAATTGAATGTCAAATCCCTGGTGTCCGGCCGCAATTTTTGAATCGCGCCGCGGAATCGCGAAATCAAACGTATTCCGATTTTTGAGGGTTAATTTTACGACGCCAAAGGAGCGCCCGACCAAATCGGTGCGACCCCAGGGCGAAAGCGCGTTGACTAATTGTTCATAGCCGACGCCGAAAACTTCGATGTCGAAATCTTTGTGAGGAATTTTGAGCAACGCATCACGCACGCAGCCGCCCACAAAATAAGTTTCTTTCAACTCGGGAGTTTCGTGAAGAATTTTTTCCAGCTCGGGTGGAAGTAGAATCATTTTAAGATGCGGCAAAAGATTGGCAAATTACTAAAGCGCGCAGCAGAGTAGGGGATTAGCCTCTCAAACGCCTTTCCAAAATTTCGCCAACCAAATTCGGATTGGCTTTGCCTTTGCTTAACTTCATGACCTGACCTTTCAGAAAATTCAGCGCAGGCAATTTTCCAGCGCGAAAATCTTCCGCGCTTTTGGGATTTGCGGTAATAACCTCGTCGCAAAATTTTTCAATGGAGCCAAGATCGCTCACTTGCGCCAGACCTTTTTGTTCCACAATTTTTCCAGCGGCGTCGCCCGTTTCAAACATTTCCGCGAAAACGTCCTGCGCAATTTTGCCGCTGATTTTTCCGGTGTCCACGAGGCCGATTAGTTCGAGAATTTCTGGTGGTTTAATTTTCACCTCGTCTAAAGTAATTCGCGATTCGGTAATTTTCGCGCGCAAATTATTAATGATCCAATTGGCCACCGCCTTCGGATTTTTTGAGTGCGATGCAATTTGTTCAAAATATTTTCCCAGTGGAACGTCATTCACAAAAGTCTCTGCATCGGGCGCGGGCAATTGGTAGCTGGTCATAAACCGCTGTTTTTTGGCCAGCGGCAATTCCACGACGCGCGCGGAAACTTCTTTTAGCCATTGGGCCGTTGGCTCGAATGGCATCAAATCAGGTTCTGGAAAATAGCGATAATCATGCGCCATTTCTTTTGTGCGCATAATTTCAGTAATGCCAGCAATGTCATTCCAACGCCGGGTTTCCTGCGAGAGTTTTTCTCCGCTTTTGAGCGCGGTGGTTTGGCGTGGAATTTCGTAATCCAGCGCGCGACGCACGCCGCTGAAACTGTTCATGTTTTTAATTTCGATTTTTGCGCCGAGTTCTTTTTGACCCGTCGGACGCACGCTGACGTTGACGTCGCAACGCACCATTCCTTTTTCCATATCGCAATCGCTGATGCCGCCGTAAATCAATATATCTTTAAGGGCATTGAGATATTCATAAGCCATTTTTGAACTGGTGAGGTCAGGCTCGGAAACAATTTCCAGCAACGGAACCCCCGCGCGATTAAAATCCACTCCGCTGTGACGCTCGAAATGAAAATTTTTCCCAACGTCTTCTTCGAGATGAGCACGCGTGATGCGAACACGCGAGACACCGCCCTGAAATTCAAAATCCACAAAACCGTTCGCTGTGGATGGCTGGTCGTATTGCGTGATTTGATAATTTTTCGGCGCGTCCGGATAAAAGTAATTTTTGCGATCGAACTTCGCGTAACGCGAAATTGAGCAGTTCAAAAGAAATCCGGTGAGGACGGTAAGTTTGAGCGCTTCCTCATTCGCCACCGGCAAAACGCCCGGCATCCCGAGACACACCGGACAGACATTGGTATTCGGCTCTTCGCCAAAAGAGTTCGCGCAGCCGCACCAGATCTTTGATTTGGTTTTGAGCTGAACGTGTGTTTCGAGACCGATGACCGTTTCGTATTCCATAAACTTTAAAAAGTAATGCCACAGATACGAACTTATGAGCAATGATTTTAGAATGTTCTCTGCATTGGAATCAGTTAAATTAGGAATAATCAAATCACGCGTGACGATTTTGCGAAATTTTATTCTCCTTTGTCTCCTCGCCGCGAGCGGCGTCGCCGAGCAATTGGATTTGTCGAAACTTCCCCCGCCCGCGCAAAAGCAGGTTAGTTTCATTCGCGACATTCAACCGATTTTCTCTACGCGTTGTTATTCGTGTCACGGACCGGAGAAACAGGAAAACGATTTGCGCTGGGACACGAAATCCACCGCGTTGAAAGGGGGTTCATCGGGTCCAGCAATTATTCCCGAAAAAAGCGCGGAAAGTCGCCTGATTCATCTAGTCGCTGGATTGGAAAAGAATCTCATCATGCCCAAAAAAGGAGAGCGGCTGACGGCGGAGCAAATCGGTTTGTTGCGCGCGTGGATTGATCAAGGCGCAAACTGGCCGGAGGAAGTTGCGCAACCGAAAACGAAAGACAAAGCGGATTGGTGGAGTTTTAAACCGGCAACGCGTCCCGGCTTGCCCAAAGTTCAAAACAAAAAATGGGCGAGAAATGAAATTGATCTTTTTATTTTGGCGAAGCTGGAGGAGCAAAAACTTTCACCGTCGCCGGAAGCCGACCGCCGTGCTTTGATTCGACGATTGAGTTTTGATTTGATCGGCCTGCCGCCCACGCCGGAAGAAGTTGAACGATTTGTCACCGACAAAAATCCGCAAGCTTATGAAAATTTCGTTGACCAATTGTTGAATTCCCCGCGCTATGGCGAGCGATGGGCACGCCACTGGCTTGATGTCGTCCACTTCGGCGAAACGCATGGCTACGATAAGGACAAGCCGCGTCTCAACGCCTGGCCGTATCGCGATTACATCATCCGCTCGCTCAACAACGACAAGCCGTATTCACGTTTCGTCGAGGAGCAACTCGCCGGTGATGTTTTGTTTCCCGACGAGCCGGATGGAATCGCAGCGCTTGGA
Source organism: Verrucomicrobiota bacterium (assembly GCA_030947315.1). GTDB lineage: Bacteria > Verrucomicrobiota > Verrucomicrobiia > Limisphaerales > CANJXF01 > JALYXC01. The sequence goes on from JALYXC010000420.1 coordinate 5,229, forward strand.
TTCATCGCCGCCGGGCCGTGGGATTATGTTGGCCACGTCGAATTGCCAATCGAAAAAACCGACGGGCTGATTGCGCGTTACAATGACCGCGACGACATGGTGATGACAACGATGTCCACCTTTCAAAGTCTCACGGTTCATTGCGCCCGCTGCCACAATCACAAGTTCGATCCGATTCCGCAGAAGGAATATTATAGTTTGCAATCCGTGTTCGCAGGCGTGGATCGGGCGGAAAGAGAATTTGATCCAGGAAAAGAAACGTATCTGCGCCGCCGCGAGTTGAAAAAAGAGAAACTGGCTCTGGACAAAAAACTCGCCGCGCTCTCGCCTGAAAAAAGTCCTGCCAACGGTTATCACAGCGGCATCGAAAAAATCCCTGACTACACCAAATGGGTTCAGGTGGATCTCCGCCAACCGCGAAAGATTGATAAAATTCATTTGGTTCCCGCGCGACCGGTGGATTTTCCCGACACACCCGGCTTCGGCTTTCCGCTGCGTTTCACCGTGCAAATTTCCGACGATCTGGAATTCAAAAATCCAGCAACGCTAACCAATCTGACGGACGCCGACTTCGCGAGTCCCGGAGACAATCCATTGGTCATTCATGCGAACCAACAAACCGCGCAATTTGTCCGCGTCACCGCCATGAAACTTTGGAAGCGCACTGATGATTACGTTTTCGCGCTCGGGGAATTGCAGGTTTTCTCCGGTGGAACAAACATCGCCCTGCGCGCAAAAGTTTCCGCGCTCGATTCGATTGAGGCGGGGCTGTGGTCAAAACAAAATCTCACGGACGGTTTTAGCAGCCGGGCAAAGCTGGCGAATATTTTGGAACAGGCGAAACCAAAGTCTGAATTTGAATCTCCCGAGATTTCCAGAATCACCAATCGCTTCGCGGAGATTCAGGCAAAATTAAATTCATTACCGCCTGTGCAAAAAGTTTACGCAGCCAGTTCGGATTTCACGCCGAACGGAAATTTCATTCCCGCGAAAACGCCACGCCTGGTTTATCTCCTGGCGCGCGGCGATGTGAAACAACCGCGCGAATTGATGACCGCCGCTGGAATCGCCGCCGTCCCCGGACCGGATGCGGAGTTTCACATCTCGGATGTGAATAATGAAGGCACCCGTCGCGCCGCGTTGGCGAAGTGGATCACCGGCCCGAAAAACATGCTGACGCGCCGCTCCATTGTGAACCGGATCTGGCAATATCATTTCGGGCGCGGCCTCGTCGAGACGCCGAATGACTTCGGGCACATGGGCGCGCTGCCGTCGCATCCTGAATTGCTCGACTGGCTCGCCTTTTGGTTTTTGGAAAATGGCGAATCGCTGAAAAAACTTCATCGGCTGATCGTGACGAGCGCGGCCTATCGGCAAAGTTCAGCCAGCAATCCTGCATTTTCCAAACTCGATTCCGACAATCGTTTTCTGTGGCGCATGAACCGCGAGCGGCTTGATGCGGAAACGATTCGCGACTCAATGCTTTTTATCACCGGCAAGCTAGACCTCACGTTGGGTGGCCCGTCGGCGCAGCAATTTATTTTCAAGGATGGTGAATCGCCGGTGTATGATTACACGCAATTCGATGTGGACAGTCCGGCGAGTTTTCGTCGCAGCATTTATCGGTTTACGGTGCGCAGCGCGCCCGATCCGCTGATGGATTCACTCGATTGTCCCGACGCTTCGATTCTTACGCCGAAACGAAATGTCACGATGACTTCGCTGCAAGCGCTGGCGGTTTTGAACAATCCCTTTGTGCTGAAACAATGCGAACATTTCGCGACGCGCGTGGCGAAAGCCGGTGATTTGGAAAAACAAATTAAGACGGCGTATCGGCTGGCGTTGAACCGCAAGCCCGCTGTCGAAGAAATGAAGCAGCTTGTTGGATTCGCAAAACAATTCGGAATGACCAACGTCGCGCGGCTGATTTTTAACACGTCGGAATTTATGTTTGTTGATTGATGAAAACGAACGCACACATCTGTTCTTCGCAGCAACACCCGATCCAACTTGGCGCGGAAGACATGCGAGCCATTGACCGCCGTGAATTTCTTTGGCGCTTCGGCGGCGGACTCGGCGGCGTCGCGATGGTTCATTTGCTTGGGCAAAACGGTTTGCTCGCCGACGTGGCGAAGCCGAATCCGACATTCAATGGCGGTTTGCATTTTCCGGCGAAGGCCAAGCGCGTCGTGCAACTTTTCATGTCCGGCGCGGCCAGCCAGTGTGACACTTTTGATTACAAACCGGAACTCATCAAACGCAACGGACAAAAATTTGATCCGGGCGGCAAAGTGGAATTATTCCAAAGCGATCCCGGCGCGGTGATGAAAAGCCCGTGGGACTGGAAACAATACGGGCAATCGGGAAAATGGATTTCCGATCTCGTGCCGCACATCGGCTCGTGCGCAGACGACATCGCCTTCATCCATTCGATGCAGTCGAAGTCTAATGTTCACGGCCCGGCAACATTCATGCAGAACACCGGATTTGTCCTGCCCGGTTTTCCCGCGATGGGCGCGTGGGTTTCCTACGGACTCGGTCGCTTAACGGAAAATCTGCCGACGTTTGTGGTGCTGCCCGACCCGCGCGGCCTTGCGCCGAACGGACAAGGAAATTGGACGGCGGGTTTTCTTCCGGCTGCGCATCAAGGGACAAGAATTGGCATCGGAAAACCAAATCCAATCAATGATTTGTTTCCACCGAAGTCCGCGACTTTCATCACGCCGGAAAGTGAAAAGGCGACGCAAGCGTTGCTCAAGGAATTGAACCAGGCGCATCTGGAAAATCGCGGCGGCGATTCGCGTTTAGATGCGCGCATTTCGTC
>JALYXC010000432.1 GCA_030947315.1 Verrucomicrobiota bacterium
GAGCCGGTCGTCTATGATTTCGCCATCAATGAAAATGGAACGTTTGCCAATTTGTTGATTGAGGAAAAATCGTTAATGCCGCAGGGTTATTATGTTTTAACGATTCCCGATTTGTTGCGGATGGATCCGCAAAAATTGCCGCCCTTGCGGCGGGCCGAGTTAGATAAATTCGTCGAAGCTTCGCGGAGCAAGCCGGAGTTGCGCGGCATGGTGCAACATTTATTCAATCAACTTTTGCCGCGTTTGCCAGAGGAAGGCACGAGCGAACAAAATCTAAATTCACTTTTGGATCAAAACGGTTTCGACCGCGAACAGCACCAACAGATTCGCAGCGATTTAAAAGAAGGACGCATTGGTTTGGCGCAAAATCGTTTGCCGGTCGCGACGAACATCGAGGATGTCACGGCGGATGATGTGATTTCTGCAACGGAGCCTTTGCCTAAAAAGTTTTTTGAACTTGGCGCAAAAGCAATTTCCAATGGAGAAGTCGCGGTCGTGACTTTGGCCGCAGGCATTGGCAGTCGCTGGACGCAAGGCGCGGGCGTGGTCAAAGCGCTTCATCCATTTTGCAAAATCGCGGGACGACATCGCACCTTTATCGAAACGCATCTGGCCAAAACGCGGCGCGCTGGAAAAGAATTTGGCGCGAAAATTCCGCATGTTTTTACGACGAGTTACATGACTCATGCGGCGATTGAGAATTTTTTGGCGCGTGAAACAAATTATAATTATCCTGCGTCGCTACTGCTTTCGGAAGGCCGCTCCATTGGCTTGCGCCTGATTCCAACGGAACGCGATTTGCGTTTTGTCTGGGAAGAAATGCCGCAGCAAATGCTCGATGAACAGGCGCAAAAAGTGCGGGAAAGTTTACGCGCGGTGTCGATCGGTTGGGCGAAACAAACCGGCGAAGCGAGCGATTACACGGACAATCTTCCCGGTCAATGTTTGCATCCCGTCGGCCACTGGTATGAGATTCCAAATCTTTTACGCAACGGTGTTTTGCAAAATCTTTTGCGCGCGCAGCCGAATTTAAAATATTTATTGCTCCACAATATTGACACGCTCGGCGCGAATATTGATCCGGCGTTGCTTGGTTTACACATCACCGAAGATGCCTGCCTCTCTTTTGAAATGATTGCGCGGCGGATTGAAGATCGCGGCGGTGGTCTGGCGCGAGTCAACGGGCATCCGCGTCTGGTCGAAGGTCTCGCGATGCCGCGCGAAGAAGATGAATTTGAATTGTCTTATTACAATTCCATGACGACCTGGATCAGCATTGATAAATTTTTGGCCGTTTTAAAATTAACTCGTGATGATTTGTCCGATGCCGAAAAAGTTTCTTCTGCGATTCGCATTCTAGCTGCAAAAATCCCTACCTACGTCACGCTGAAAGATGTGAAAAAAAGATGGGGTCACGGGCAGGAAGATATTTTTCCGGTCGCGCAATTTGAAAAATTATGGAGCGATATGACGGCGTTGCCCGAAGTGGATTGTAAATTTTTTGTCGTGCCGCGACTTCGTGGACAACAAATGAAAGACCAGGCGCAACTCGACGGCTGGCTGCGCGATGGTTCGGCGGAATTTTTGGAAACATTGTGCGACTGGAAATAAAATTTGAGTTTATAGCGGGAAATCCAGCATTGTTGCGCACCGGAATCTGAGCTATCAATTTGGTGGTTCGATATGAAAACGAAGGATCGATTAATGGATCCGTGGTGGCGCAAAGCGCGCATCACCGCGCGGCTGTTGCTCAAAAAAGAGGCGCAGCAGGCGTGGAGCAGCCGTGACCAGCGACTGGCCGCGCGGTTCGCGGAAGATCCGGGCGTGACCAATCGTTTGATTGATCAGGCGGTCAACAGCATTTCTGCACGGAGGCGCAATGGACGCAGCATTTTGGACACAATCAATTGATCTGGAAACTCCTGCCGGAAAACTTCTGAAAAAACTTTCGGAAATTTTGCCTCAAGATCGTTTTTATCAAATTACGATTTTTGGATCTGCGCCGATTCAAATTACAGTTGACCCGCATCTTCTCAGCGCCGATGTGGATTTATTTTCGGCCAGTGAAGATATTGAGCAATGGATTTTTGCCGCCAATTGATGACAAGCAGTTGCGTTAGTTTATCAAGAAGTTCCCGCGACACCTTTTTGACTTCGGCTCGTTCATCGGCGGACAATTCCGGCGCGGGGCGCGTGAGGATGTCGAGGATGACCAACTCTTCCTCGGTCATGTTTTCGCGGACATGGCGTTGCTGTTCATCGCTGAGGTTGCGGCTCAACTTCAACAACTCTTCAAACAATTCTTCAATGTTCCGGCTGCCAGCGTTGTAAGACTCAATTAATTCCTCGAACTTTTCCGCGAAGTCTGCACGGGTCTTATTCAAATGAATCAGCTTTTCCAATTGGGCGCGGAGGGCGGCTTTGAGAACTTCAAGGTCAGTGTTTCTGTGCTTCGATTCTTTGAATCTTTTGCCTAGCGCCTCGAAATCAATCTTCGACAAATCCATCAGCGGCGCGGGCTTTGTGGGCATCGCCACGCCGGTAATCGAGGCTCGAGCAGTTTGCCGATGTCGCCCATTACTGCAGAAATATCCGTCGGATGGGGATTGAGCGTAGTGCGGATGGCGTCGGCGATGGCCGCGAGGCAGGCGACGCGACCGCCGAACTCTAGCGCCGCAGGATCGGGCTTCACTGCGCTGTAAAGCGTGTTCACGATGCGCTCGTGCCCGAAAAATTCTCGCCGCAAGAGATCGGGTGAAATCAATGCGTTCACCGCATCATCCACGCGCTGCAATCGTTCCAGGCTTCCGGCTGCGAGCTGTTCGATCGCTGGGAGAATCACTTGGCGCTGCGCACAAAACGCGGTGGCGGTCTCCACCGCCCTTCGCAAATCGGCGACGAGCTTCTGCTTGTCTTGGACGGGATTCTTGCCGCCCTTGCCCGCGCCGTAGATAGCCAGCGCCTTTTCGAGGGAGGCGAAGACGTGTGCGTAGTCCACGATCATTCCGCTGTGTTTGCCGGGAAAGACGCGGTTCGCTCGCGCGATGGTTTGCATCAACGTGTGATTCCGCATCGGCTTGTCGACATAGACTGTCGAGCAACTGGGCGCGTCAAATCCGGTCAACCACATCGCGCACAGGAATACAATTCGCAGCGGGTCTTGCGGGTCTTTGAACTTCTCATCAAGCGCCTCGTCATTCATTCGCCGGCGATGTGCTTCGATGTCGAGGCCATGCTTCTTCATCTGCTCAATTTCATTCTGGCCGGGTGACACAATGAGCGCCATGTCGGTCGTCTTCAAAACCCGCCAGCGATCCAGCAGTTCGTCTTTCCTGTCTGTCGCGGTGTCGTAACGCGCCAACTCTTTTTTGCACCCGCTCGCGCTCCGCTGCCCAATGCTTTTGCACCTTGTCGTGCACCTTGAGCGCGGTCGCCTTGTCAATGGATACCACCATCGCTTTGCCGACGAAACCAACGTCCAAGAAAATGCCGCACAATGTCCTGGGCGACTGTCTCAAGGCGATCATCGCGCGTGAGGATGTGATACTGCTTACTTAACTCCCGTTCCAGTTTCGTTTCCTGTTCCGGGTCAAGCTCCGCTGCTTCGATGAGGTCGTAAATGTCCTCGTTCAACTTAGGATTTACCAACTCCAGTTCGGGCGTGCGGTTCTCGTAAAAGAGAGGAACAGTCGCGCCGTCCTCGACCGATTGTTGGAAGTCGTAAATGGAAACGTAGTCGCCAAAAACGTCCTTGGTTCGTTCTTCACCAGCAATCAGCGGTGTGCCGGTGAAGGCGAGGAACAGCGCCTTGGGCAATGCCGCTCGCATGTTCAAAGCCAGCGTATCGTATTGACTGCGGTGCGCTTCGTCGGTTAGGACAATCACGTCGGGCCGGTCGCAAAGCACAGGCATGCCGTTGCTTTCTCCCTCTCCGCTCCTTCGGAAGGAGGGGAGAGGGTTGGGGTGAGGTGAGGTTTTTGGCCCCTCTCCTCGATCCTCTCCCCGCTCATTCTCCACGGGGAGAGGAAGAAGATTTTCAGGCCGAAACTTATGAATCAGTGTAAAAACGTAGCGATGATTTCCGCGCAACAACTCCCGCAAATGCGCGCCACTCGCCGCGTGACATTCGTCACCTTCAGCCTGGCTCACTGCGCCCGTGGCCTTGAAAGTCTTCGCTATTTGTTCGTCTAGTTCCACACGATCCGTGACGACTACGAACGTCCAGTTGCCCGCGACTTTGCGCAGCACCTTTTGCGCGAAAAATACCATTGAGAAACTTTTGCCGCTACCCTGCGTCTGCCAGAAGACTCCGCCACGCCCGTGACCGCCTTTGCGCGCGGCCAGCATCGAAGCGATGGCGTTGTTCACACCGAGGAACTGATGATTCTGTCCGATGATTTTTATCAGCCCGGCCTTCTGCTCCGAGAACAGCGTGAAATTTTCCACCAGATCGAGTAGTCGCGCCCGGTCGCACGTCCCGCGCAGCATTACCTCCAGCGACACCCGGCGCGGCTCGTCCTCGCGCTCGATACGTTTCCACTCGAAGAACCGTTCCCAATCCGCCGTGAGCGAACCGACGCGGCTGTCCGTGCCGTTCGAGGCGATGAGTAGCGCGTTATACCAGAACAACGCCGGAATTTGTTGCTTGTAGTGCGTCAGGTTCTCGTTGAACGCCGCGCGCGCAGGCACGCCCGGCTTCTTCAACTCGATGATCACCAGCGGCAGACCGTTGACGAAGCCGACCAAATCCGGACGGCAGGTGTAGAGCGCGCCGGTGACACTGAACTGGCTAACCAGCAGGAAATCGTTGTTCGCCGTCCCGCCATCGCGGGACCAATCAATCACGCGCACCCGCTCCGTCTTCTGCCCGCCGTTCCCTTCTCCGCCTCGACTGTATGCCACCCTCTCCGCATCCGATGGGGAGAGGGGCCGGGGGTGAGGTGTCGAATCCGTATCCGGCACGGAAACTTTGATCCCTTCCTTCAGCAGAAAATACACTTCGCGATTTGCCGCCACGAGACTCATGGCTGAACGGTCGCGGGTTAATTCATCAATGGCAGCGGCGATAGCTTCTGATGGCAAGGCCGGGTTCAACCTCTTCAATGCCGCGCGCAACCGGGAAAGTAGAAGGACTTCAGATGGAGTCTCACGCCCAAGCGTGCCGCCAACGCCAAAAATTTCTTCACGCGCAGATACTATTTGCCAGCCAAGCTCCGCGAACAACCCGATGGCGGGCTGCTCGACAAGCTGGTCTTCGGTGTAGGCGTGGGGCATTACAGTTTCTCGATTAGATCCAACAATCGGTTCAAGTCTTTGTGTGCGTGCTTCAGGTCAATCGTGTCTGCAATTTTCCGATGTATGAATGGTTTTTTGAACTTCGGATCGGCGATGGCGTTTAAGGGAACTCCCTTGCTGCCAATGTGCTTCTTCAAGTCGATCAGACTGTAACCCTTGCTGTAATCGATTCCCGTGGCGCTTTCTGCCGTAAGTATTTTCGCAGCCGCGTCTTTGTTGTGATCGGTAATCAATGAGAATTCTAAGTCCGATGTGAATACAAAGACTTTCAACCCTGCGTCTCTGAAATATTTTTCACTAGCGGCGGCAGCGACCATGAACTCCGCTTCGGGCTTATCCAACGCGGCATCGATTGTGGCCATGACATCCGTCCCGGATGGGTGCGAATAACCAGCGTCCTTTGCCCCTCGGAGAATAGGGCGGTCGGCTTCGGCAATCAGTGAGTCGAAGTCCGTTATTACCAGATGCGGAATATTTGCGGTGTTCCACGCTCGTATCATTCGCAAAAATGGCGAGAAGTTTTTGTTTCCGGCGGCAGAGACCACAGAAACTCGGTGCGCTTGATCCCCCAGCTTCTTTTCCAGAAGCAATTTGATCACGCGCTGGTCGGATTCGCCTTCGACGAAGACCACTTTATCCGCGAAGAACAACAAGTTGTTTACTTCGGAGCTGTACGCGTCGAAAGTCTCTCCGTCACGCGCTGACTTGATGTCCGGAATGTGCAGAGACGAATGCTCGCCATCTTTCCTTACTAAACCTAGCCGTGTGAAAGGTGTTTCTGCAACTATGTAGGGGCTGTGAGTTGTCACAATTATCCGAAGGTTTGCGGATTGAGCTGCGCGCACATTCTGGTACAGTTCTTTTTGCTTTTGTGGGTGGAGAAAGGCCTCCGGCTCTTCTACGGCAAGGATGAATTGAATGTCCGGATTCTCTACTGCTCGCTGTTCCAGACGGTGTAGCGC
>JALYXC010000444.1 GCA_030947315.1 Verrucomicrobiota bacterium
GCCTTCAGCGAGCGGTGCCGGCGGCGGCGCGGCGGCTCCAGCGGCGGAAGTCAAAGACACTTTTGACGTGATTCTTGTCTCGGCTCCGCCAGATAAAAAGATCGCGGCGATTAAAGCCGTGCGTGAAGTCAAAGCGGGCCTTGGTTTGGCCGAAGCCAAAGCGTTGGTGGAAGGCGCGCCGAAACCGGTTTTGGAAGGCGCCAACAAAGCTGATGCTGACAACGCCAAGAAAAAGCTCGAAGAAGCGGGCGCCAAAGTTGAAGTCAAATAATTTTGTCAAGCCAATTGGAAAGCAAAAATATTTTTATAGAAATTTTTTAACGGGCCATCGGTTTGTAACGGCGAGTTTTCTGTTAAATCCGGAAAACTTGCCTTGTGTCGTTTATAGAAAACAAAAGTCTGGCGCAGTTCGCCAGCGAATATTGAGGTCAAAATGCCAGTAAAATCAACAGAACGAATCAACTTCGGGAAAATCAAGGAAATCATCGCGCCGCCTAATCTGATTGAATTGCAAACCAATTCTTATCGCGATTTTTTGCAGGAAAATGTCGCGCCCCGTTCCCGCAAAAACACCGGGTTGCAAACGGTTTTTTCCGAAGTTTTTCCCATTGAAAGTTATGATGGCAAAAACATTTTGGACTTTCACAGTTATGAAATCGGCGAGCCGAAACATGATTGGCTCGAATGTCTGCGCGAAGGAATTACTTACGGCGCGCCGTTGCACGTCACCTTTCAACTCAAAGAAGACAAGGCGACCAAAGAAGAAAAGGTTTTCATGGGCGAATTGCCTTTGATGACGCCGCAAGGAACCTTCGTTATCAATGGCGCGGAGCGCGTCATCGTCAGTCAATTGCATCGTTCGCCCGGACTCGCCTTTGAAGCGACGCAACATCCCAACGGCAAAACGTTGCATTCTTTTCGCATCATTCCGGATCGCGGTTCCTGGTATGAAGCGCAATTTGATACGAGCGATTTGTTGTATGTTTTTCTCGATCGCAAAAAACGGCGGCGCAAATTTCTCACCACCACTTTTTTCCGCGCGCTCGGTTACGGTTCTGACGCAGATATTTTAAAATTATTTTACGACATCGAAGAACTCACGATCAAAGAAGCCGAAAAACTCGAAGATATTCAGAACAAAGTTTTGATCGAAGACGCCACAGATGAAGACAAAGGGGTGACCGTGGCGCGGGCTTTCGAGCCGCTTTCCAAATCAGTGGTGAAACAAATCGCTGAATTGGGCATTAATAAAATTCGCGTTGTGGACACGACGGTGGACGACGGGATCGTGATCAAGTGCATGAAAAAAGATCCCGCCAAAAACGAGGAGGAAGCGCTCAAAGATATTTATCGCCGTTTGCGTCCGGGCGATCCACCGACTGCGGCCAATGCGCGCGCTCTGATCAAACGACTTTTCTTCGATCCGAAACGCTACGATTTGGGCCGCGTTGGTCGTTATAAAATTAATCAAAAGCTTGGCATTAAAGGCGGCGACTCACGCATTTTGACCAAAGAAGATTTAGTGGCCGCCACAAAATATTTGCTCCGCTTGAAAAAAGGCGAAGGCTCCCTTGACGATATTGATCACTTGGGCAGCCGCCGCATTCGCACCGTGGGCGAATTGCTCGCCAATCAATGCCGCGTCGGCCTCGCGCGCACGGAACGTCTGGTTAAAGAACGGATGACTTTATTCGATCAAGGCATGGAAGCCATGATGCCGCAAAAATTAATTAATCCCAAAGCATTGTCCGCCGTCATTCGCGATTTTTTTGGCCGCAGTCAGCTTTCGCAATTCATGGATCAAATTAATCCACTCGCTGAATTGACTCATAAACGCCGGCTCTCGGCGCTGGGGCCAGGCGGGTTATCGCGCGACCGCGCCGGCTTTGAAGTTCGTGACGTGCATCCATCGCATTACGGCCGCATTTGTCCGGTCGAAACGCCCGAAGGTCCGAACATCGGTTTGATTGCTTCGCTGGCCACATTTGCGCAAGTGAACGATTTCGGTTTTCTTGAATCGCCTTACCGCAAAGTCGAAAAAGGCCGGGTCACGACGCACATTGATTATTTAACGGCTGATCGAGAAGAAACATTTACCATTGCTCAGGCCAACGCGCCTATTGATGACAAAGGAAATTTCACTACCGAACGCGTCACTTGTCGCCGCAAAGGAGATTTTATTGACGTAGAAGCGGCGCAAGTGGATTACATGGATGTCTCGCCCAAACAACTTGTCTCCGTGGCCGCCAGTCTGATTCCGTTCTTGGAACATGACGATGCCAATCGCGCGTTGATGGGATCAAACATGCAACGTCAAGCCGTGCCTCTTTTAATTACGGAAGCGCCGCTCGTCGCCACAGGTTTGGAAGAACGCGCCGCCCGGGATTCCCGCGCCGTTCTCGTGGCCGAAGAAAACGGCAAAGTCGCTTCCATCACCGGAAATTTAATCATCGTGACGCCAGACGGAAAATTACCGGAAACAAAAAAGAAGCTCAAACACGATCCCGACAACGGAATTTATCTTTACCATATCCGCAAATTCATGCGGTCCAATGCCGCCACCTGCATCAATCAGAAAATTCTCGTGGCCAAAGGTGACACGATTAAAAAAGGACAGGTCATCGCGGACGGCCCATGCACGCAAGGCGGCGAACTTGCTTTGGGCCGAAATGTTCTTTGCGCGTTTATGCCGTGGAACGGTTACAATTTCGAAGACGCCATTCTCATCAGCGAACGGATCGTCAAGGATGACGTTTTTACTTCGATTCACATTGATGAATTTGAAGTCGGCGCGCGCGACACCAAACTTGGCCCCGAAGAAATCACACGTGATATTCCTAATCTGGGCGAAGATGCCTTGAAAAATCTTGGCATGGACGGCGTGATTCGCATCGGCGCAGAAGTCAAGCCGGGCGATATTCTCGTGGGTAAAATTACGCCTAAAAGCGAAACAGAACTCGCGCCCGAAGAACGTTTGCTCCGCGCCATTTTTGGCGAAAAAGCCGCCGATGTAAAAGATACTTCGCTCAAAGTTCCTTCCGGCACTTACGGCATCGTCATGGACGTGAAAGTTTCCTCCAAAAAAGAACGCGACCCGGAACGCGAACTTAAAGAAGCTTCCGGCGAAGGGAAAAAACAGGCCCGGCAAGTTCAGGACGAATTCAAAAAGAAAGGCGACGAATTACGCGAGCAATTAACTGAAGCGTTGAGCAATATTTTGC
>JALYXC010000457.1 GCA_030947315.1 Verrucomicrobiota bacterium
CAATGCTCCGGCCGAAAATTGGAGTCTGCTCTTTTTAGGAACAATTGTGGCAGCTATCGTTTCATTTATTGCGGTCAAGTGGCTTTTGCGCTTTGTGCAAACGCATACGTTCATCAGCTTCGGGTGGTATCGAATCGCGCTTGGAATTTTAATTTTTATTTTTCTTCACGGTATTTGATGGTCTGTGCAACTTCATGAGCGCATCGGATATTTTCGAGATCGTTAGTTCGATTCTCTTTCTTGTGATTGGAGTCTGCAGCATAGCTTACGCCTACGGCTTGACTGGTGAACGATTGTTGAGGCGCTCTCAATGGAACCCAGAGTTCAAAAAAAAATTACGATGGATAGGGCCGTTGCTTGTTGTGCTCTGCATTGTCTCACTCATCCTCATTCTTCGGTAAGGATATAGAATTGGGATTTACTCACTGACATGAGTTATGCGCATCTTCCGTAAAAAATCTCGCTCCACTTCACCGCTTCACTTTTAATTCCACAAAGTTCGATTCACCAAAATATGAAGTCGCTTTTCATTTTCCACTCACCACTTGCCACTCCTCACTCTCATGATTGCTCGCGTTATACTTGAAATTGCGCTGCGCAAGGAATTTGATTATTTAATTCCGCCAGAATTGACGGGAAAAATCGAAGTGGGCAGTCGTGTCAAAGTTCCGTTTGGCCCGCGCCAGGTGATCGGTTGTGTCACGGCGCTGAGCGAAAACTCCACGCACACCAATCTTCGTTCCATTTTAAAAATCATCGGCAAACAATCGCTCGTCACGCCAAAGATTCTGCAACTGGCCCGCTGGATGGGAGATTATTATTGTTGTCCGCCAGAAATCGCGTTGAAAAGTGTTTTGCCCGAAGCCGTCCGCAAAGAAAAAGAGGGATGGCGCGAACAATTATTTGTCCGCGTTTTAGCGCCAAAAGAAATTCCCAAACTCAGCAAGCGTCAGGAAGAAATCTGGAAAATTCTGGAAGCGCGCCAGGAAATTCCGCTCCAGGAACTTTTGCAAATCACCCAAGCCACATCTCAAACCATTCGCCGATTGGAAGATAAAGGTTTGATCAGCATCGCCGCCGAAATTTCCGAACGCGATCCTTACGCCAAAGAAACCATTTTAGCGACGCAGCAACTTGTTCTGAATCCCGAACAGAAAACCGCTCTCGAAAAAATCATAAGCGCGATGGGTAGCATCCGCGTCCCGCGGGTGCGAGGTATTACCGGCCTTACCATCCGTCAGCGCCGTCTACCGCATATTGAAATTCCTGGTCGGATTTATCATATCACTTGGCGGACGCATAAAAATTTAATTCTCCCCGCTGAGGCACAAAAAATAACTTTGGACGCCTGTCGTTTTTGGCACGGCAAAAAACTGCATTGCTATCTCGCCTGCGTGATGCCAGACCACGTTCATCTATTGATTCAACCGCTCCCTTTGCAGGAAACGGAGGAGAACGGCGTTCATTCACTTTCGGAAATTCTGCAAAGCATCAAATCTTTTTCCGCTCACAAAATAAACAAAGTGATGCAGCGAACCGGTTTGGTGTGGAACGACGAATCGTACGACAGGATGATTCGTTCGGAAAACGATCTGCATGAGAAGTGGAATTATATTTGGAACAATCCACGGAAAATTGGATTGGTAGGCCCGATGGAAGAATATCCTTTCATTTGGATGCCGGGGCCGGGAGCGCAGGAGGAAACACTTTCGCACCCGCGAGACGCGGATGCTACCCAACCCCTCAAAAATTCGCCGCCTGAAATCCGGGTAGCATCCGCGTCCCGCGGGTGCGAAACAAAAACTTTCCTCCTTCACGGCGTGACTGGCAGTGGCAAGACAGAAGTTTATTTACAGGCCATCGCCCATACTTTGGAACAAGGCAAAGGCGCAATTGTTCTCGTGCCAGAAATTTCTCTCACCCCGCAAACCGTCGAACGTTTCAAAGCGCGCTTCAGTTCAGGAAATTTAAAAACACTTGTCGCCGTTTTGCACAGTCATTTGTCGGCTGGCGAGCGCCATGATGAATGGCATAAAATCCGGCAAGGCCGCGCCCGCATTGTCATCGGCGCGCGCTCGGCGATTTTTGCGCCCGTAGATCCGCTCGGTTTAATCATCGTGGATGAAGAGCATGAAAATTCCTACAAACAGGAAGAAGCGCCGCGCTATCACGCTCGCGATGTCGCTGTCGTTCGGGGAGAAATGGAAAGTGCCGTCGTCGTTCTCGGTTCCGCCACGCCGTCGCTCGAAAGTTTTTACAACGTCCAAAAAGAAAAATATCAACTGCTGGAAATGCC
>JALYXC010000460.1 GCA_030947315.1 Verrucomicrobiota bacterium
GCCGAGTACCGCAACGTGCAAAGCGGATGAAGCGAACGAATCGCTTCTTGCGCCTTTTCCGTGTTATCCACACTTTGCGGCTCGTCAATAATCACGAATGGATTTGTGGCCCGGACAAATTCAATCGGTTGACGCCCGGACAACTTGTCCGCTTCCTTGAAAATCACGTTGCTCTTTTTTTCATCTTCTGTGCCTGTGAAATTTTTCCTGAACGCATCAATGTTGATAACCAGAATTTGAATCTGGTTACTCACTGCGAATTGGCGCAGCCGATTTACTTTCCTCGCGTCATAAACGAAGTATTCAAATTCAACATTGTTATAGAGCGCCTTGAAATGATCGCTCGTGATTTCCAGATTTTTTAGAACGCCCTCACGAATCGCAACGCTTGGCACGACGATGATAAATTTCTTGAACCCATACTTTTTGTTCAGTTCAAAAATGGAGCGGAGATAAACATACGTCTTGCCCGTTCCTGTTTCCATTTCCACGGAGAAGTTCAACGGCGCAGGCGCCTTCTCGTTGTAATCTATCGGCAATAAATGTTTGTCTTCGTCTAAATCGTTTCGTTCCTGGACACGTTGCAGATTTTTTAAAATCGTTTCGTGGTCTATGAAAAGATGATTGCCCAAGCCTAGCTCGGTTTGCGTCTGGCTACCGAAAAGGCCGTGTCCTTTGTTCTCGAAAGAAATCTCGAAATCGCCTTGGTTCAAAGGTTGCCCGTCAAACAGGTCAACCGTTGAATTTATCGCATCAAGCTGAAATTCTTGTTTGGCGTCGAATTGCAGCTTCATTGTTTTTTCTTTTTACCCGGCTTTAACTGCTTCAATTTCTTCACCGCTTTATCGAAATCTATTTCCACCGGCGCTGGCTTAGTAGCTTCCAGCACCCGGAACTTTTCATACTCGGCTTCGGCTTTGGCCTTGGCGGCTTCGGCGGGAATTTTGCCCGCGTGATCCAGCAGTTTGCGTCCCGATATTTTCAGAAACTCATCCAGCTTTGTAATCCAGTCGCGCATCGTCATCGGCTTCCGCTCCAATGCTTGTAGCTCCGCATATTCGATGTAGAGGTTCACGATGCGGTTCAGCACCTGTAGTTCCTCTTCCGTGAGGTAGTTCTTGGCCACCGCCACATCCTCGCGGTGAATGCGCTGGTCGGGCCGCGTGCTTAGTAGTCCCATGAGCGGTTTCCCCGCATCCGCCCGCATATGAATCACCTCCGCAGCCGTGTGACCGTGCGTGGCCCAGTGCATCTTGTTTTGCACAGTGGCAAAGAACAACTGCGACGCCTCCGCCGACGAATTGTAGTCCACGCTGGTCGCATAAATTTCCAGCACCTTCTGGTAGAATCGCTTTTCCGACGAGCGAATGTCCCGGATGCGCTCCAGCAGTTCGTCAAAATAATCCTTCTGGCCTTTGCCCGGCGGATTCTTCAATCGCTCGTCATCCATCGTGAAACCTTTGACCAGGTATTCCTGCAACCGCGCCGTGGCCCATTGGCGGAAAGCCGTGCCGCGCGGGGAACGGACGCGAAAACCCACGGCCAGAATGGCTTCCAGACTGTAATGCCGCAGCGACCGTTGAATCTGCCGCCCGCCTTCGGAACGAACTTGTAAGTAATCCTTACAAGTTGCCGTCTCGCTCAATTCCCCCTCCGCGTAAATCGCCCGCAAATGCAGCGTGATGTTCTGCGGCGTGACTTGGAACAGGTCCGCCATCAGCGCCTGCGTCATCCAGACGTTCTCATTCTCGAACCGACACTGGATGCGTGTGCGCCCGTCCTCCGTCTGATAAAGAATGATTTCGCTGTTAGTTTCAGGTTGCATGGAATTTAGTTATGGAACATCAATGATTTCTTAACGGTGGGATTTCTAGTCCGGACTGATTCAGATGGAAGGTTGCTCGCCCTCACCCTAACCCTCTCCCCCTGGGAGAGGGAACCAGGAATTAGCGCAGTCGGCCTGTCGCGCAACGTTGGAAAAATCCCATCGCGGAAGAACGCTCTCCCTCTCCTTTGGGGAGAGGGCCGGGGTGAGGGAGAGCATTTTATTTCAGTGTGGAATTGCAGCTTCATACCGTTTGGAACTTAGTCACGCCTTTCGACTTCATCGTTTGCACCGCGTTGGTTTTAAGCTGGTCGTTATCAGCGAAACCAGCATCGAGACAAACCACTCGTTCAGGCTTCTTTGCGGCAATGGCGTTAATGACTTCGGGCGTCAGTTCCTTTTCCAGACAAATCAGCATCGCGCCATCAGCGATGGAGAAAACATCTTTTCCGGCCAATGAAATTTTTTCAACTTTGGTGGTAAGAGGAAAACCGGATTTGAGCAGTAATTCGTAAAGCACATCTTCCTGTTTTCTACCGGGAACTAAATGGTCAACGTGCAGTGATAATTGTTTTCCTAACTCCGCGTCGTCCTTCGGTTGTTCTGAATTCCATGCTTTGAAATTGGAACTCTGAAGTTTGAAGACTTTGAATCCTCTGTCAGGTTTTAGCCCCTTCGCTAATGCTAATTTATCGGAATCCGCGTCGTTCATCATTTTTGCTACACGGCGAACGCGTTCCTTCGCAATTTCGGCGATTGTGGGAAAATCTTTCAGGGCGGTCTGCTCTGGCAATTGAACGAGAATAAATTTACGATTACCGCCATCGCGCCTGTTTTGGTCAAAAACGGCGTGGGCAGCCGTCCCGGAACCTCCAAAAAAGTCGAGAACGATTTCGTCTTCTTGCGTTCCAATGGCGATAAAACGGCGGATGAGTTCAACTGCTTTAGGAAATGGAAAGAGCTTTGCTCCGAACAACGCCTCCAATTCTGCGGTTCCTCTTCTAGTGGAAATCTCTTTGTCTAGTTGAAGCGAGCGAATCACCTTTCCAGTATGCCTCGTTTTTTGAACGACTCTGTATTCACCATCTTCAGTTTTGTAACCGACGATTTCTTTATTCAGATTCTGACGGGCTAAGTCTTTTCCCCACCTCCAAACGCGTTGAATAGCATCTTTTCTCGAAACTACGGGGAACACCTCCACCCATCCCTCATGTGCTTCCAAGTCGATTTCATAAAAATCTTTCTCTATTTTAGATGCAGGGTTTAAATAAAATTGATAGAAAAGATTCGGTCTCGTTTTTGGATTAAACGCCACATTTCCATTGTAAAGAGGGTAGATATTATATGGCCCCGTCTTGTCCTCGTATTTAAACTCTTTATCTTCTTCCGTAAGCTGGCTAGTAGCTGTCATTTCCATCGCCTTTGCGTAGAACAAGACGTAATCGTGCATTTTCGCTATGTGTCCGTAATCAATAGCACTTGGCGATGAATTCACCACGAACAGGCCAATAAAGTTTTCCTCCCCAAAAATCTCATCACATAGTCTCCGTAAATTTCCTACTTCATTGTCGTCAATACTGATGAAAATAACCCCATCTTCGCGGAGTAAGTTTCGAGCAAGAAAAAGTCGCGGATACATCATGTTTATCCATTTTGAATGAAAGCGGCCATCCGTCTCACTGTTGGTGGAGAACTTTCGTCCTTCGTTGTCCACTTGTCCCGTATATCGAAGGTAAGTTTCAAGACTTTCGCTGAAGTCGTCGGGGTAAATAAATTCGTTGCCCGTGTTGTAAGGCGGGTCCACGTAAATCATTTTCACTTTGCCGAGATAAGCCTTTTGCAACAGCTTGAGCGTTTCCAGATTGTCGCCCTCAATGATCAGATTTTCGGTAGTATCGAAATTCACAGACTCATCCCGCGCCGGAATGAGCGTTGCCATGCTTGGACGCTGAATCGTCTTGAAACAATCCGCCTTGCCCGGCCAGTTCATCCCATAGCGTTCCTTGCCCACATCCACAGATTCGCCAAGAGTCAGCTTGAGCCGCTCAAAATCAATCTTGCCGCTTTCCGAAACAGCTTCGGGAAATAGCGATTTCAATTTCACCTTTTGCTCATCAGTAATATTGGCCGAAGCGCCCTCAAATTTTTCAGGTTGTGACATGGTTTTTATTTTAACATGAATTTAGCTACACCACCCGCCAACGAACAATGAATAAAGGCTCTCCCCTTCACGGGCTGTTCCAACCGTTTCTCGAACTCATCCATCAAAAAACCGGAGCAAGGGCGTAAAAGCTGTAACGAATTGGCAAAAATGGAGCCAGTTGTCGGGATTGAACCGACGACCGACGGTTTACAAAACCGTTGCTCTACCACTGAGCTAAACTGGCGGCTCGCGAAATTAGTCTGGCCGGAACCTATAACTGCGCCAAGCCGCGACGTCAAGCAGTTCTGGCCCTAATTTATGAGTCGTGCCTTGGTGGACTTATTTTCGCAGGCGATAAAAGCGTCTATCCGCTTGGGCGGGCAGTGTCACATTGTTTTTTCCGTTGCTGGTATTGACGGCATTGGTGACGCTCGTCCAGGCTGGCGGTGATAAACTCGTAGATTGTTCAAGGATAAATCCGGGCGGATTGACAGGCCATGAAAGTGTGACAATCGCGTTGCTGAGAGTAATTTCCAAACGTATCGGAGCGGGCGGTGTGACGGCTGCCCAGTTCAGACCGATGCGAAGTTCGTCGGTCACAATCCTGGCTGGGCTGGTACTTACGCCAGCGGCTCGAAAAAAGAACCGATCAATTTGCGCAAGATCATTCCCACCCGATCCAACGCCAGCGATAGTTGGAGTAGGCGAAGTGGGAGCCCCGAAAGTTTCGGGCGCTGGATTCAGCCACAAATCGCATAAGTCATTAGCGCTGTTGCCGCCGTTAAATATATATCGTGCCACCACAAAAATGGTTTCGCCAGCATTAAAATTGGTCGAAGCCCAATCGCCGAAGGTTGTGCCGCTGCCTTTGGATATTCCGAGATTAAAACCGCCCGCGCCATTGGTGCGAATATTGATCTTGTCGCCGAAGGCCGTTCCGCTGCCGGTCGTAAAACCGGCCAGTGTCCCGACTCCGGTGAACAGATTGCCGAGATCCTCCACGCGTAACGCAAATGAAAAAAAGATTTCTCCAACGGTAAGATTCGTTCCAATCGGCAACCGCAAACTCATCCCGGAATTTCCCCAGGTAAAGCGATTTCCTTTTGGCTCAGCCAATCCTTCCACGAATAAATTTCCTGCTTCGATCGTGCCACTGATTCCGCTGTTCAACAACCAGCCGCCTTGTCCGGCAAGTTCGCCACCAGCCGCATACTCGAACGGCTCATAATCCAGGAGGCCCACCAGCCGGGATAGCCTGTTTGTTATCAAGAGCAACGCCGGGGAACTAGTCGCGCTGCCGACATTATTGCTGACGATGAGATTATAATTTCCTGATTGATTTGTTTGAACATTGGCAAGTGTCAAACTTATGTTGGTCGCGGCAGCTATTGCATTGCTGGCGTTGAAATACCATTGGAATCGCAACGGCGGCGAACCTTGAACGGCAGCGTTGAATGTAACAGTCGTCCCGACTTCCGCGATTTGGTTGGACGGCTGAACGGAAATGGTAGGCGGAACGATCCCAGCCGTCAGCGGGTCTGTTCCGTAAATTAAAATTTCTTCGCCGTCGCTTACTCCATCGCCATCAGTGTCTGGATTATTTGGATCGGTTCGAAAAATATTTATCTCAGCCTCGTCACTCAGGCCGTCACCGTCAGAATCTTTGCGCCGCACCAGTAATAAACGCGGGCCGTTATTGGGATCGCCTGTTTTGGAAATGATGCTCAGGCTGTCCTGATCCGGCGTATCTCCATAAAAACGAACTTCCCGCGCGAGCAAAAATGAGACCTCATTGCCTGGTTGCTCTTGCAAAAATTTTGTCACATCAATCATTCGATCTTCCGGCGTATTGCTGGCGACAAGTTGGCCGAGCATCTTCGCGCTGTCGCCCGCTCCTAAAATAAAATTGTTCGGATAATCAATTCCCGCCGCGATGTTTTGCGCAAGGTTGGGCGCGTTGCTCCAGGTCAAAGTATTTTGCGACCAGTTGCTATTGGTAATTCCATAAACGTGAGCTGGCGCCAAATTGCTGCCGCTGGCGGAAACGCGAATGGTCAGCAAGGCAAATTGAATATCCGGCAAATAAATGGTGGGCCGATGAAATTTCAAAAAAGTTACACTGCGCTCGCTGACGTTGGTGGAATTATTTTTCACCGGCCAAACGGCATTAGAACTATAGTTGACCGTCCGATTGGCGCCGTCTGCCACAGCAACTTCCTCGCTGGCGAAAATAGTTTGGAGCGGTTGTTGCGCCTGGGTGGGAATATTAAAAAGCCAAACTGTATTCGCGCTTTGGAGGCCGGCGTTAATTTGATTGTTCGTCACCGTCAGCAATAATTTACCAGCGCCATAGAAATTCTCGCTGACTTCTTCCAATAAAATTTTTTGTCCGGCTGGCAAATTCCAGGCGCTTGCGCTCAAAGTGAGACTCACGTCCGCCGCATCGTTTGCCGAAAAAAAATGATACCGTTTCGCGTTTGCATCAAAGGTGCTGACAATATTCAGGGCGGTCGCGCCCGTTCCCAAACTGACGCCCAGCCGGTCGCGGCCTGGCGCAGCTGCTTTATTAAACAAACGGTACACTTCGCCCGCTTTGGTCACGCCGCCAATATTGAAAGGGAAATTTGTGTTGTCCACGAAGTGCATGCCATTTTTTTTGATTGGCACCGTTGACGAAAAAAGTGTCTGGCTGAATTTAAAACAATAAAGTTCATTGCAAAAGTTGTTGACCAGATTGACGACGATAGCGCCAAACCGCGCATATTTAGATGGCGAATCCAAGGTTTCCGTCAACGTGTCAAAGGTGCTGGCGGTGTGAACATTAAATTCCGAAATGCTCGTGGGAAATCCCGGCTCGGGCGACATGTCCGCAGCCAACGAAGTCCGCAAGCTGGCGACGTGAAGGCCAAAATTGGCGGGCGTCGAATTGTATTCGTGATAATCGTATTGGCCGATGAGCGAAAAATTCGTGTTCACTTGATCCAGAAAGTCCCTATGCCGGTTGGTCACCACAAGCCGTCCCCAAGTAGGGTAGGTGTTGACAATACTGCCCGCAGTCACGGGAGCCAAAATGCGCGCGGTGAGCGTTTTCCCGTAACGCAGATTTAGATCGGCCAAGGCGGATTGTATCGCATCGGAAGTGAGTTGCAGCCGCTGAAGATAATCGGCCTGCGCAATTCCAATGAGGTCCGGCTCATTATACATTTGATAACGTTCCACGTCGAACTCCCGGCCAAGATAAAATGCTTCAGCATAAAAATGTTGCCACAATTCCCATTTGCCAGCCCAGTCATTGGTATCTGCGATTGGAAATTCACCGGGGGTGGCGCCAATATTAACGAGAATTTTTATGCCGAGCTGGCGCAACTTTGAGCAGGCGTGATTCACATTCAACAAATTAGAACCATGCGTGGCCGTCGCGCCAAATCCATTCGTCAAGTAGGGCCAATTGATGTAACTAACATTCAACGGATCCGCCCGTAACGCGGCCCGACGATTGAGGAAGCTCGCTTGATCCGTCACGCCATCGCCGAAGCCGGGAATATCGTCATTCGGCTCGATCACACTCGGCGAAACAAAAACGCGCGCGCCAGAAACACCAGCGTAGCGCCACCAATCATCCGTGTTGCTGAGTGGAACAAAATGGCCGGAATTATAAGCGATTAATTCTGGCGTATTGCCAAGTTTATTGGTCTGAACAATAACGATCGCCCCCTCGGCCTCACGCAAAAAAAAGAGAAGCAGCGAAAATTTAAAAAATAGAATTAAATGGTGACGAATCACAATTTTATCCCTGGAGGATTATAGTTTGGTCGGCAATAACATTTTGTAATTTTGAAAAAACTCATCATCTGACATTTTTAAATAAATTGAATCCAAAGAAAAACTGTTCGTCTTATCCTGAGAAAATTCCTGATAATTGAAACATGGCGGTTGCGGATTGCAATCAAGTTGATTTTTCCTAAACTAGCT
>JALYXC010000475.1 GCA_030947315.1 Verrucomicrobiota bacterium
AGCCAGACGCGCTGACCGCGATGTTCATGGCCGGACGGACTCGGAGTGTTGGCCAATAATTCTAAAAATTGAAGCGACTTGTCACGCATGGACTGAAAGTAGAAAGGCCATGGCAAAAAGGCAAAAATAAATTTCAGGAATAGGGCGAATGTTTTCCAGGCTTTGAAAATGGTTTCCGGGTAGCACAGGCGACTCGCCTGTGCCGTCCGGCGACCCGCCGGACGGAATGGGGAACAACGCTTCGGGCCAAAGAAAACAGCCTCCTCGCAATTGATGTTACCGTTGTTCCGGTCGGCGGGTCGCCGACCGGGGCGGGCGAGTCGCCCGCACCACCCATTTTTAAAACACGCTCTTAGAGATAGTTGACGTCTCGCCTCTCTCTGGTTAGAACATCGCCGCGATGTTGGCCATTGGATTTCATTTTCAAATTTCATGAAACAGCCCGCGCCCACTTATAAACGAATTTTACTCAAGCTCAGCGGCGAAGCCCTGGGTGGCACTGCCGGTTTTGGCATTGATGCCGAGGCGGTTCGCGGCATGGCCCGGCAAATTGGGGAGGTGCGCGAATTGGGCGTGGAAATTGTTATTGTCATGGGCGGCGGAAATATTTTTCGCGGCCTGCAAGGAAGCGAACACGGCATCGAACGGGCCACGGGCGATTACATGGGAATGCTCGCGACCGTCATCAACTCACTCGCGTTGCAGGACGCGCTCGAAAAAGCTGGTGTCGCCACGCGTGTCCAAACGGCCATCACCATGGCGCAAGTGGCGGAAACATTTATCCGGCGCCGGGCGGTTCGTCATTTGCAGAAAGGACGCGTGGTCATTTTTGGCGGCGGCACAGGCAATCCTTATTTTTCCACCGATACTGCGGCCGCTTTGCGCGCCAATGAAATCGGCGCAGAAGTCATTTTGAAAGCGACGAAAGTGGACGGGATTTACGACAGTGATCCCAAAGAAAATCCCAAGGCCAAGCGTTATACGCACGTTTCGTATCTGGAAGCATTGCAAAAACAATTGAAAGTCATGGACTCCACCGCCTTTTCGCTCTGCATGGATAATAAAATGCCCATCATTGTTTTTGATTTGTTCAAAGCGCACAATCTGAAAAAAGTTGTGCTGGGCGAAAAAGTGGGAACGCTGGTCACGGCGTGACAAGTTTTGAATTTTGAATTTTAAATTTTGAGTTAAAAAAATTAAAAACTAAAAATTATTTATGGCGCTGGACGATATTCTTTTGGAGGCGGAAGAGAAAATGGTGAAAACGGATGGAGTCGTGCAAAACGAATTTGCCGGCGTCCGCACTGGCAAAGCTTCGCCCAGTCTGGTCGAAAATATTTTGGTGGATGTCTATGGTTCCCACATGCGCATTCGTGAACTGGCCGGCATCACCACGCCCGAGCCGCGCATGTTGATGGTTCAGCCATGGGACGCGAGCACTTTGCATCCGATTGAAAAAGCCATTCAAAAAAGCAATCTCGGCTTGAATCCGGTCGTGCACGGAAAATTTATTCGCATTGTCCTGCCTGAACTCAGCACAGAGCGACGGCTGGAATTTGTCAAAGCGATCAAAAAAATGGCGGAAGATGGTCGCGTGGCGATTCGGCATGTTCGTCGCGATGCGCTCGAAGCGTTGAAAAAAGAAGAGAAGAACGGCGGCATTGCTGAAGATCAAGTTGAAGTCGCCGAAAAAGAAGTGCAAAAATTAACCGATCAATACATCGCGAGCATCGAAGCTCATCTGGCGCATAAGGAAAAAGAAATCATGACAGTGTGAAAAAAGCCATCACTACTGCATTAATAATTTCAACAGTTCAATTCTTCGTGGGACTCTTTTCATTTTTTGAAATCGTCTTACACCTCACTTGTCATTCGTCACTTGATTTGTCCCCGGCGTTTCAAAATGAATGACAATTTCTCCCGGTTTGGCGTAATTCAATTTTTCCCGCGCCAGTCGTTCCACCGTGCGCGGGTCTTGCAGCGATCGCAAGGAGGCATCGAGCTTTTTGGCGGACTCCGTTTCCTTTTCGATTTTTTTATCCAGTTCCAATCGCTCTTTGCGCATCCGTTCATTTTGTTGAATAACCGGTGTGTACCAAAGAAACACCGCGACGAGCGCCACGGCAAAAATCAGGAAAACAACCAACCGAGAAAGTTTATCCCAGACATTCATAGCCCGCAGTGAAACACAAATTTCGAAAAAAAGAAAATGGATAAATTGACAGGTTTAAAAAAACATGCGGATATTCCGTCGTCAAAAACATCCACAACGCGCTTTTTTTTATTGAATATTTTCTGATTTACCTTGATAGATTACAAACTGCGTCAAATAAAACCAGGGCGCGCATTCCAACCCGGTCCGCAAATTTTATGAATTTTAAAAAAATTGAGGCGAAAATGAAGGCTCTCTACGCGCCGCGGGCCGAGCGCTATCGGATGGATGACGAGGTGGATATTAATTTAAATCATCATCAACGCATCGCGCAAAAGCTCGAGCACCTGACCAGTTCCTTTGGACGGCCAATTACAGTGCTCGATGTCGGCTGCGGCACGGGACGTTATTTTTATTGTTTGGAAAACGTGGAGAAATTGGTCGGTCTGGATCTTTCCCAGGAAATGTTGAATCTGGCTCGCGATCCATTGAAGGCGGAGAAGCTTTCCATCAAAGAAATGGAACTGCGCTGCGACAATGTTTACACTACTGAGTTTCCGCCGGAATCGTTCGATTTGATTTATTCTTTTGGCGTGTTTGGAAATGGCTGCGCCGTCACTCCGGAATTGTGCGGCCAATTTTATAACTGGTTGAAACCGAACGGAAAAATATTTTTTGACGCGTTTGATATTTTTGGCGTTCCGTTCCGACGTAAAATCCAAATCTTAACCCGGAATTTTATTTATCGTTTACTGCCCGAATCGCTCCAGGATAAATGGGATCAAAAAAGCAAATGGCTCCCTTTTTTTCTGGTTTCCAAAAGGCAGCTCAATCGTTTGATGGAAAAAAACCAATTTTTTGAAGTCACGATTGATTCGCACCTTTGCCAGTTGACCAAAGGCCCCGGCTACAAACTGGAATGTCTGGCGGTCAAAGGCGCAAGTTGAGTTTTAAAATTTTTCCTGTTGCATCTCAACGCTTCTTTTTAGAATGCGTTTTGCTCAATTTTTCGCAGGCGGCCTTGACCACCCATCCGGAATCTTCCAGAGTGGCGACCGCCTCGTTTACATCTGCGCCGGTGATTTCCCGCACAATCCGCACGGCACGATCGCGCAGTTTCACATTGGACGGATTTAAATCCACCATTAGATTGCTCACCACTTTGCCCATGAGCACCATCGAAAGAGTCGTCAGCATATTTAAAATTAACTTCGTGGCGGTGCCCGCTTTGAGCCGGGTCGAACCAGTTAAAATTTCTGGACCGACATTCGGCGCGATTATAATTTTTGGCTGATCTTTGGGAAAAATTTTTATTTCGGGATCGAAACAAATTAAAATAGTCGCCGCCTGGCGCGCTTTACTTTCCTGCAAAGCCCCCCAAACAAAGGGCGTGCGTCCGCTCGCGGCAATTCCCACCACCACATCTTTTTTTGTGATGCCGTTATAATTAATTGCTTCGGCTCCAGCCATCAAATCATCTTCCGCTCCTTCCACCGCTTTCCATAGCGCGGTCTGGCCGCCCGCGATAATTCCCTGCACCATTTCCGGCGGCGTCCGAAAAGTCGGTGGACATTCACTGGCATCGAGCACGCCGAGCCGTCCGCTCGTTCCCGCGCCGACATAAAATAGCCGCCCGCCTTTTTTAAAAGCCGCGCTGATGAGTAAAATGGCCTGCTCAATTTTTTGGCTTTCCGCTAAAATCGCCGCAGGAATTTTGGCGTCTTCTTTCACCATGAGAGCAATCATTTCGCTCACGGAAAGTTGATCCAAATTGCGGGAAACAGGATTGCGCTGTTCGGTCAGCGAAAGATGGTGGGAAGCCAGCACGGGCAAGCGCAACGCCTTTTTATTCCGAAGTCTGGCTGGCTGCGCCGTCTGATTTCCGTTGCCGCTAAAATGTTTTTTGGCCAATTCCACCGCGCCCCAAACACTGTCGCGAGTAAGCGGAGTAATGATCGCTTTTTTCCAGAGTTGTTCCAATTTTTTTTCCACGGCGCGGGCGAATCTGGGTTGTTTCAATAAAATGCTCCCCGCCAGAATAAATTGCGTTAAAGTATTCGCCTTGACCAAACGGCGCGCGCAGTGAACCGCATCCTGCGCGAGACTTGCGGCAGCGCTGGCAATAATATCCCGGGCAATTTTATCCTTATTATTCCAAGCTTCAAAAACCGGAACGGCCAACGCGGCGATTTCCGATTTGCTCGCGGTTTGCACCCATCCAATTAAATCATTGGGTTCATTTAATTGGAGCAGCCGCAAAATTTTCTGTCCCAACAAAGGCCAGCTTCCATCGCGATCATAATAAAAAACCACCGCTTTGAGCGCGCGCAAACCAATTTCGTAACCACTCCCTTTATCGCCCAAAAAATGTCCCCAGCCGCCGACCTTCGCCGTTTTTCCATTGGGCGCCTGGCCAAAACAGCAGGAGCCAGTGCCGCTTAAAATTAAAACGCGCGGATGCATTTCTCCATTGGGCGATTGCGCCGCGCTCAAGGCCGTCTCCAGATCATTGGTGGCGTAACAGGGAATTTCCGGCCAGATTTTTGCTGCGACTGTGCGTATTCGTTCACGGTCGCTTTCAGTTCTCGCGCCCGCCATGCCGATGGCCAGGCCGGATAAAATCGGAGGACCTTTTTGCGCCACGCTGATTTTTTGAAAATGACCCAACAACGCCTGATCATTCAATAAACGCAAGTTAGCGGGACCGCTCTCCGATTGCGCCACAGGCGTTCCGTCACGTCCCGACAATAGGGCAACGCTTCTTGTTCCACCGCATTCAATGCCCAAAAACAATGGAGTCGTTTGTTTATTTGCGCTGATCATTTCCCGCCATTTACGCACCAATCAAGTTTTTTTCCAAGATTTACTTTATTTTTTTTGCAGAAGAAAAAAAAATTCACTGGAGCTTTTATGGCAAAACGTTTTCGCAAAACAGTTGGTGGAAAAGAACGGTTCAGTTATTTTCAAATCGTGACACAAATTGAAAAAGAAATTTTGCAAACGCTTTTGGATTTGGAATCGAAAATTCATTCCATGAAAACCGCCAACCCAAAACCAAATCTTTTGCCGGTCTTTGCGCGGCTCGACGAACTCGCTCGTCAGTTGCCGAAAAACATCGCGCCTGATTTATTGCATTATCTTCATAAAAAAAGTTACGAAAAAGCCCGCCTGTTTTTCCAGGAACGCGAAACCGAAAATGCCAGGGGAAATTGCCGGCATTAAATCTTTATACTTCTCGCATTAATTTTTCCCCGGCACTTTTAAACAAATTCCATTCTCGCATAATTTTCCTTTGCGCCTTCGCGTCTTTGCGTGAGATTTTCTTTTCATGTCACTCACCGACACCATTGCTGCAATCGCCACGCCGCTGGGAGAAGGCGGTTTGGCCGTCATCCGCATTTCCGGGGCGCAGGCCTTGCGAATCGCTGATAGAAATTTTTTGCCAATTGGAAAATCTTCTTTAAAACCATCGGCCGCGCCGACGCACACGATTCATTACGGAAAAATTATTCGCGGCGAAAAAACCGTGGACGAAGTTTTACTCGCGGTGATGCGCGCGCCGCGAACGTTGACGCGTGAAGACATTGTGGAAATCACCTGTCACGGCGGATTGCTTCCCGCGAAACTGGTTTTGGAAACCGTTTTGGAAAATGGCGCGCGACTCGCGGAACCGGGCGAATTTACCAAACGCGCTTTTCTGAATGGCCGCATTGATTTGGCTCAAGCCGAAGCCGTCGCTGATTTAATTTCCGCGCGCACCGATCTGGCGCTCGCCGCGGCCAACGAGCAACTCGCTGGAAAACTTTCCCAACGCATCAATCAACTCCGCGACGAAATGATTAAAATGCTCGCGCACGTCGAAGCGCACATTGATTTTCCGGACGAAGATATTGCGCCCGACACGAAAGAAGAATTGATTCAACGGCTCGAACGGGGCGTGAATTTCATGGACCAACTTTTGCGCACGGCCAATGAAGGACAAATTTTGCGACGCGGAATTCGCGCGGCCATTGTCGGTCGTCCCAATGTCGGCAAGTCCAGTTT
>JALYXC010000559.1 GCA_030947315.1 Verrucomicrobiota bacterium
TGAACGAGACAATTCCCCGAAATGAAAACGCGATCCGCCACTGAAACGTGCCCGCCCAGCAACGCGCCATTGGCAATGATATTTTCATTTCCAATCTGACAATTATGTCCGACATGACTGTTAGCCATAAAAAAATTTTGGCCGCCAATGCGCGTCTCTTCCTCCACTTTATTGGAACGATGCACCGTAACATGTTCACGAAAAATATTGTCGTCGCCGATGCGCAGGCCGGTTGGTTCATTTTTATATTTTAGATCCTGCGGCGCATCGCCGATGACCGCGCCCGCATGAAAAACATTATTTTTTCCAATCGTCGTTTTTCCGGTGAGATAAACGTGCGGCCCTATTTTGCAATCCGCGCCGACCACTACATTTTCATCAACGACCGCAAACGGTCCGATGCTCGCGCTTGAATCAATTTGTGCGCTGGGATGAATTATCGCGGTTTTATGAATCATTTTTGGCTCACAGAGGAACATAGATAAACACTGATTTGAAGTGGTAAAAGTTTATCCGTGTTGATCGGAGTTTATCTGTGGCTAATAAATTCAGGAATAAAAATATCCCAGCTCGCGCAAAGAAACAAAACCGCGCGGACGCTCCTCTGTTTGCTTGCCGAAAATAATGTGATCGAGCACTTCGATTTTTAAAAGTTGTCCAGCGCGAATAATATCGCGCGTCACTTTCACATCGCCTTCCGATGGCGTCGGATCACCGCTCGGATGATTGTGCACCAAAACCAGGCAAGCTGCGTTGGCGGAAATAGCCGCCTTAAAAATCTCGCGCGGATGAACTAAAATCATGTCGAGAGTTCCCTGGGAAATCTGGTCAATGCGAATCAATTTTTTTCGCGTGTTCAGCAGGATGACTTGAAAATGTTCCACTTCATAAAGGCGATTCTCTTCGCGCAAAAGATGGGCAATCGTTTCAGGCGTATCCAGCACAGGCGATTCCTGATGCAATTCTTTGGCCATGCGGCGGGCCAGAGTGAAGGCGGCTTTGAGCGCGATTGCTTTATCGCGTCCAACGCCTTTTACTTTTTGCAAATCATCCAGGGACGCGCGCGAAAGATTATCCAGCGATCCGAATTGCTGAATAATTTGTTTGCCGACATCCACCGCCGACATGCCTTTCAACCCGACGCGCAAAAGAATCGCAATTAATTCCGCGTGGCTCAAAGCGTCTGCGCCCAACTCAGCCAAACGTTCGCGCGGCCTCTCGCTATTGGGAAGATCTTTGATGCGAATGCTCGCGGACACGCCGCATGTTGAACCATTAAGAGATAAAGAGACCAAGAAAAAATTTAGAAAATGTCGCGGGGAACGCGCGAAGGCTTGCAAATTTCGGGGCGCGTGGGAAAATTTTCTTATGAACGCGGTCAAAGTAGATGAAGCCAACCGGGTCCGACTGCCAATGCTCACGCCGGGAGATTTTTACGAGCCGGAAGTACATGGTGAAAAAGTGCTTTTGCGTAAAGTGCCAAAACCGCGCGGCAAAATGAGCAAGAAAGAAATTTTTCGAGCCATTGATGAAAGTCCGGTCCGATTCGTCACCACTTGGGAAGAGTTAAAAAAGGAAATTCGGTGAAACTGTTTGATACGAGCGTCATTATTGACGCGCGTGAGGTGAAAAGCCCCTGGCATCAATGGGCGCGAGAGCAAATTGCCGAAGCCGGATCGACCGAAGGCGCCGCTCTAAATACTGTAGCGCTGGCCGAAGCGAGTGTGCGCGTCGACCAGCGCGACAAGTTCCCGGAACGATTGGAGCAAATGGGGATCACGCTGGTCCCACTGCCCATTTCGGCCGCCGTGCCCGCCGCGAAAGCATTTGCGCAATATTTAAACCGCCTTGAGGCCGAAGGAAAAAAGCGGGATTCAAAGATTCCTTTGGGAGATTTTTTAATCGGCGCACACGCGCAGGCGGAAGGACTGACGTTAGTGACTCGCGATCCAGATCGAGTCAAGACCTACTTTCCCACCGTGAAAATGATCACACCTTAATTATTTTTTCATTCAAGCCGTTTGCAAATCCTGCACGATGAACGGCGCGAACTCCGCGTGAAAATGCGGCGGAATCCGCGCTTTGAATTTCGCGGTCAGCCCTTCGTAATTGCGCTCGATGACTTGCGCCACTTCGTGCAAACGGGCAATGACCGCCGAGTGTTCGTGCGGCACATCGAGTTCCACAAATTCACGAATCGGTCGTAACTGCGTACCAATTTCCGCGAGTAGCGCCGGAATCCCATCGCAAGTTTTGGCAGAGACGCCGACCGCATTTGGAAAGCGCTCAAAATATTTATTGCGGACATCGCCATTTTCGAATCGGTCAATTTTATTGAAAATCATCAATGCCGGTTTTCCAGCCGCGCCGATTTCTTCCAGCACCGAATTCACCGCCGTAATTTGTTCTTCCGCTTGTGGATGACTTAAATCCACGACATGCAAAAGCAAATCGGCCTGCACCACTTCTTCAAGCGTCGCTTTGAAAGCCTCGACCAATCCGTGCGGCAATTTGCGAATAAAACCAACTGTGTCTGTCAGCAAAACATTTTGGTTCGTCGGCAAACGAAGCCGTCGCGTCGTCGGATCGAGCGTGGCGAATAATTTATTTCCAACAAGCACCGACGCGCCCGTGAGCGCATTGAGCAAAGTGGACTTTCCCGCATTCGTGTAGCCAACAATCGAAGCGAGCGGCCAGAGATTTTTTTGGCGACCGAGCCGTTGCGTGGAGCGTTGGCGGCGCACCAAATCCAAATCTTCTTTGATGCGGGAAATTCTGTCCTGGACACGACGACGATCTGTTTCCAATTGCGTTTCACCGTCACCGCGCATGCCGATGCCGCCTTTTTGCCGCGATAAATGGCCCCAAAACCGAGTCAGGCGCGGCAGTAAATGTTGGAGTTGGGCGAGTTCGATTTGCAATTTGCCTTCTTTGGTGCGGGCGCGTTGCGCGAAAATATCGAGAATGAGCGAAGATCGATCGAGCACTTTGCAGCCGAAAACAGTTTCGAGATTTCGACTTTGCGCCGGTGAAAGTTCGTCATCGAAAATAACGGTGTCAACATCGTTGGCGCGACAATGTTTGGAAAATTCTTCCGCCTTGCCGCTGCCGATAAAAGTTCCGGCAACGGGCGTTTCCAGTTTTTGAATGCCGTCGCCAAAAACTTCGCCGCCAGCCGTGGCGGCCAGCTCGCCGAGTTCATCGAGTGAATCGCGAAGTTCCCAGGAGTTGCGGGATTTAAGTTCCAGACCGACGAGAAAAACCCGTTCGGTTTTTTTGGTGTTGGTTGAGATTAATGCTTTCAATTTGGATTAACTGCCAAAACTTAGCATCTTTGCGCGAATTGGAAAGCGGCGATGCTTTTGAGCGGTTGGTTTGCGCTTCCTGGAAAACTTCCAGTGCGCAAAATCATTTTTAGGCCATAGTTTCGACTTCACGCATCGGTCGGGTTTGTGGCGGCGGAAGCGGAATTTTCTGTTGCTTCGCAGAGGCGACCATATCTTCAATAATTTCGTCCAGCTTCCCAAACGCTTCGACTGAAGTCAGCCCGTGACAAACTCCCCCCGCCGGAAAAAGATCGGGACAATAACCAATGTAGGCTTGATCATCTTCACTCCATCGAACGAACATCAAATAACGATCTTGTGCTTTCATAATTCAACTTGCCGCAAGGCGTTGCGATGACTTCCTTTCCCACCTTGAACACGCATAAATCCAGCGCCTTCGAGGTCCGAGACCAATTGGCGGATTTTGCGCGGCACATAAATGAAAATACCGAACGCTCTATAATTTACCAGAAGTTTTGTTGTCATACACCCGATAAAATCAGAGCGCAGCAACGATTCACTTGGCTTGAACTTGATAAAAACGCTCTATCAGGGCAACAGATAGTCGGTGAAACCCATTTACTGTAAGCTTTTAAATTTTTTTAAATTGAATTCATGAAAAGAAGAGAATTTATTTACCTGAACGCGGCGACGGCATTTGGACTAGCGGTTGATTCTTTGTTTGCCGCGTCGGGTGCCAGCCCAGCAAAGAGCAATTCAAGAAAGACCATTGATTCTTATTTTCTCGAAATACTCGACGGCTTTTTGCGAAACGCACGTAAAACTTCCGATAGCTTCGCGGTGTGCGATTTTCCGCAGGGAACTTTGCTGAAAAGTTGTTGCACGCCTTCGGGAAAAACCTACGTCTCAGTCGCGCGCATGATGCCCGCGCTGACCGCGTGGATTGTTGCAAAAAAGCAGCCGGGCGTATTTCGCGTCGGCCACGAATCTTTTAATTTAACAGATGTCTTGCTGGCCGCGTTTAAGAATGCTTTTGATCCCACGCATCCCGATTATTGGGGAGAAGCGCCCGCGGATAAAGCGTCACAACGAGCCGTCGAAGCGTCGCTGGTGGCGTGGTCGCTCTGGCAATTGGGCGATGATTTCCTGGAGAAACTTTCTTCGCGCGAGCGGGCGAATATTCAAAAATGGCTGGCGAGTTGCACGCAAGTTCCCGAGCGCGAAAATAACCACGCCTGGTTTTCGGCCATCAATCAAGCAACGCGAATTGCTCTGTCAAAAAAATGGAAAGAATTTTCCGGCTCGGAAGAATGGATGTTGGCTGACTTAAAGGCGATGGAAGCTCTCGCTAAATCCGCCGAAGATGGTTGGTATAGCGATTCGCCCACCGCGTCGGTTTACGACTATTACAACTTCTGGACGTTCGCCAGCCACTTTCTTTACTGGAATCGAATCATCGGAAAAAGTAATCCCGATTTGTCGGCGCGCTTCCGGGAGCGTCTAAAAAGGTTTCTCGAAAAAACTCCCTGTTTTTTTGCGGCCAACGGCAGCCACGTTTTGTTCGGGCGCTCTCTGATTTATCGTTGGCCGGTGCTGATGCCGATGGTCGAGGCTTATGCGCAAGGAATGTGGACGCATTCGCCGGGATTGCTCCGCACGATTGTCCGTCGCAATTTGGAATTTCATTGGAACATAGGCGCATTTGATAAAACCAACGGCAAACTGCGCGAAACTTTTACCGCGCAAGGCAGCGCGGCGATTCGCGAACCATACATAGACAATGGCCATCCGTATTGGTGCATGCAGGCGTTTTCGCTTTACTCTATACCGCCGCAAGATGCTTTCTGGACTTCGCGCGAAGAATGTTTGCCCGTTGAACGCAGTGATTTCAGCGTTCGTTTGGAGAAAGCCCAAATGCTGCTCGTCGGCACGAAATCTTCGGGTCAGGTGCGGCTTTTCGAAGCGCGCAACGAACCGCGACGACCTCGATACCGAGACGCTTATCAGCGGTTCTCATATTCATCGCATTTTCCTTTCAATTATGTGGTGAAGGAAGACCGCATGACCTGGGACCAGGCCCTCGTGTTTCGAAATTGTGAAACAGGTTTTTCCGCCGGGCGCAGCGGCATAAAAAGCGGAACACTCACCGCGAAGGGAATTGAAACAGAATGGTGGGCGGAACTGGGCGATCTACGTTTTGATGTCGTCACCCGCATCAGCGTAAATGGCGAATTTGAAAAACGGACGCACAACATAACTGCGCCAATGGCAGCGCTCAATAATTCAATGGAAATTTTAGAGGGTTCATCCGCTCTAGGTTTGATGAACGATGAAATTGGCGGGGTATTAATCAAGCCAAAGCTGCAAATTCTGCGTTCACCGCGCAGCAAATTTTTAATCGCATCATGGAACCTGGGTGGTTTTGAACAACTTGAAGCGACCGAAAGTTTCGACAAAAGTCTCCCGCCCAACGTCAACCTTATTTACCCGCGAATGGTCGTGAACACTTTGCGCGCACGATTTATTACGGAACGCACGACGCTCATCAGTTTGCACTATGCGAGTTCGCGGCCGCTGAAAATAAATCAGCTGATCCGTCGGGCATCTCATCTGGTTGCCGCTTGAAGAACTGGTGACGAATTGCATCGCCTCACTAAATTAAAAATCAAATTTTCGTTGTGATTTCTTTAAAGAGCCGGTCGGCCACGCAGCTTTCATTTTCTTTTTGGTCGATATTTATCCAGCTCAATTTCGCCTGCCGGCGAAACCAGGTCATTTGTCTTTTGGCAAATTGGCGCGTCTTGATTTTGACCAACTCTTTCGTTTCGGACAAAGACCGTTCACCCCGCAAATGCGTCACCACTTGCCGATAACCAATCGCTTGCATCGCTGTTTTATTTTTTTCCAAACCGCGTTTTAACAACTCTTCAGTTTCCGCAACCAGCCCGCGCTGAAACATTTTTTCCACGCGCAGATTAATTCGCTGGCGCAAATCCTCCATTTCTCTCGCCAACCCAAAAAAAATTCCGGAATTCCGGTTTTTGCCTCCCGATTTCCGCTCTCCGGTTTCCGACCTTCGCCAATCGGCGCGTTGTTCGGAAAATGGTTTTCCGGTCAGATGAATCACTTCCAAAGCACGAACGATCCGCCGCGGATTTTGCCGGTCAATTTTTTCAAATGTAATTGGATCGAGTTGCTTCAGCTCTTCGAGCAATTCGGCCAAAGTTTTTTTCTTCAATTCAACTCGAATCGTTTCGTTCGACGGCGGCGCTTCGCCCAGGCCTTCCAAAAACGCTTTAAAATAAAACCCAGTGCCGCCGCAAAAAATCGGAATACGATTTCGCGCTTGAATTTCAACCACAGCGTTTTGGGCGAGCCGGCAAAATTGCGCGGCATCAAAAGATTCATTTAAATCAACCACATCAATTAAGTGATGCGGAATTTTAGCGCGTTCTTGCGGCGAAGGTTTGGCCGTGCCGAGGTTGAGGCCGCGATAAACCTGCATGGAATCAACCGAAATAATTTCGCCATTTATTTTTTCCGCGAGCAAAAGAGCGACGGCAGATTTTCCGACCGCCGTCGGGCCCGCTAGAAAAACGGGTAAAGAAATTGAGGTCATTTAACGGCAACAGCGACGCGGCAATTTCCAGAATAAAATTATTCCCGCTGTAATAATCCCAATGCTCACCGCTTGCCCAGGACTGATGGCGCCGTGGAAAAAATATTCGTCCGCTTTGTAATCCGCGCGGAAAATCTCTACAAACGAACGCAGCACCGCGTAACAAATCAAGTAGGTCGCAAAAATCTGGCCGTCGAATTTTTTGCGCCGATACAACCACGCCAGAAAAAAATACAAACCCAGATTCAAAAGCGATTCGTAAATTTGCGTTGGATGCAGCGGAATTCCTGCCTCGCCCGCACGGTGCGTTTCATGGCCGGGAGGAAACGTAATCGCCCACGGCAACGAGCACGCTTTTCCAAAACAACAGCCGGTCATCAAGCAACCGAGCCGCCCAAAAAAATGTCCAAGTGGCAGGCTCGGCGTAAGAACATCGGCGAATTTCCAAATCGGAATTTTTTTGCGTTGCGTGTAAATAATTGTCGCCAGACACGCGCCGATAAATCCGCCGTAAAAAACCAAGCCGCCATTCTGAATCATAAAAATTTCGATGAGCGGTTTTTGCGAAAATTCTTCTCGCCAGTAAGAAATCACATGCCACATCCGCGCCCCAATAATTGCTCCCAACATCAGCCACGGCGCAAAATCCATGATTTTTTCCGGCGCAATTCCATCGGGAAAACCGCGACGGCTCGCGGTCCAAAAT
>JALYXC010000560.1 GCA_030947315.1 Verrucomicrobiota bacterium
CTCCACGTCCGCGCGAGAGTTGATTCCACTTTCGCCGACAAGAATTTTAATTTTCAAACTAATTTTCGCGGACAACTTCTCCGTCGTGGCCAGATCCACTTTAAAAGTTTTCAAATCACGATTGTTCACGCCGATGAGTGGGGCATTGATGGAAAGGGCGCGTTCCAATTCTGTTTCATCATGAACTTCTACCAAAACAGAAAGGCCCGCTTCGGTGGCGAGCGTATGAAATTTTCTTAATTGTTGGTCGCTCAAAATAGCGACAATCAACAAAATGGCATCCGCGCCCCATTCAATTGATTCCAAAATCTGGCGTTCATCAATGATGAAATCTTTGCGCAACAACGGCAATTTCACCGCGGCGCGAATCTGTTTTAAATAGTCCAGCGAACCTTGAAAAAACTTTTCATCCGTCAGAACAGACAAGCAACTTGCGCCCGCCGCTTCGTATTCTTTAGCAATGCGAACCGGATCAAAATCCGCGCAAATGATTCCGGCGGAGGGCGAGGCTTTTTTAACTTCGGCAATCAATGCGACCGACCCGATTTTTGGATTTTTTAAAGCAGCGTAAAAATCGCGGGGCTCATTGCGCTCAAGCATCGCGTCGTGTAAATCACCCGCGGCAATGAGTCGCGCGGGAAGTTCAGCTAGTTCAATTTTTTTCTGCGCGACGATGGCGTCGAGAATATTTGTTTTCAAATTCTGCAAGCGAATTTTAGAAAAAAAATCAGGCGGTTGCCTTGTGCGGCTTTCGGCGGAACCCGGGCCGAATCGAAACGACGTGCAGCGGATCGATGATATCGAAAGCTCCCTCTTTATTTTCGACTACGATATTGTAACGCCCGATCAACACAAATTCCGGATGAGGGACGGAATATTCTTTGCCATCAGAAGTGCGAATGGTAAACGGACCGCGACCGGTCAGTTGCTGGCTAATGAGTTCTCGATTCATAAAATGTTTATCGCCTGAAGCAGCGTCTCAGTCAAGTGCGCGGAACTTTGCAAAAAACTATTCTTCATCCTTCACGCCCGCCATTCTTTTCAATGGACAACCAGCCCGCAACCATGCGTTCACAAAAGGATCCAGAGCGCCATCCATCACCGCCTGCACATCGCTGGTTTCCACGCCGGTTCGTAAATCTTTTACCATGCGATACGGCTGAAAGACGTAACTGCGAATCTGGTTTCCCCAAGAGACGCTTCCTTTTTCGCCGTAAAAACGTTCCATCTCGTTTTTTTGCGCGTCCAGACGTTGCGCATAAATTCGCGACAGCAAAAGTTTCATGGCCGTCGCGCGATTTTGATGTTGCGAGCGCTGCGTTTGCGAGGCGACCACCAAACCCGTGGGCAAATGAGTAATGCGCACGGCCGTTTCAACCTTGTTCACGTTTTGTCCGCCTTTGCCGCCAGACCGAAAAGTGTCCACCTGAAATTCATTGGGCGGAATATTCATTTCTGAACTGGTCTCTTCAATTTCCGCAATCGCATCCACGCTTGCGAAACTGGTGTGGCGCCGTTTATTGGAATCAAAAGGCGAAATGCGAACGAGACGATGAACGCCACGTTCGGCTTTGCAAAATCCGTAGGCATTTTCGCCTTGAATTAAAAGCGTGGCGCTTTTCATCCCGGCCGTTTCGCCGGGCAGCGCGTCAGTCACTTCGATTTCCCAGCCGCGCGACTCGCACCACCGTTGATACATCCGTAAAAGCATGTTCGCCCAATCGCATGATTCCGTGCCGCCCGCACCAGCGTTAATGCTGAGAATGCAATTATTTTTGTCGTGCGGGCCATTGAGAAAAATTTTCAATTCGTTCGTGGCCAATTCACGAAAAAAGTTTTCCAAATCGCGCTGCACTTCTTTTTCGATGGCCGCTTGCGAATCGGGCGGTTCCGTTTCGCCCAGTTCAATCATCACTTTAAAATCTTCCAATTGTTTTTCAGCGTGAACGAGCGGCTCGATCTTTTTGCGGAGAGAGTTGGTTTCCTCAATGAGCGCTTGCGCCTGGTCGCGATTATTCCAGAAATTTTCCTGCGCCATTAAAGAGTCAAGTTCCGCGAGCCGTTTTTGCGTTTGAGCGACGTCAAAGAAACCTCCGCAAATGGGAAAGTTGTTCCGCCGCGGTGATTAATTGACTTTTTATAACTTCAAACATTCGCCCAGAATAAAGGAGGAAAAGGAGGATGAAAGATTCAAATTTTCCAGTTCTTCCTCTGTGTCTCTGTGGCAAAATCTTTTCAATTTTAAACCGCAGGCGTTTTAAAATCACGGCACCGCAATTCGAATGGGCTGAGCGGAACTGCCCGGATTCGGTGGAAAAGCCGATCTCACTATTCGGCCATCGGGCATTCGAATTAACTGCGCGGTTTGCCCTGGCCCAGGCGCGGAAACCCGTTTAGGCAAAGTTTTCGCCAGGTCAGATCTGATCGGACGAGTTGAAACGGTCGCGGGCAAGACTGTGTTGGTTTCCAAATTATACCGAACAGAATTTGTATTCGGTTCTATGGCGACCGGCGGCGGTGGATTGGTCGCCGGTAAAATTCCCGGAGAACTTTTTGCAAACGGCCACTCGCGATGCGAATAGCGTGATCCCAAATCAATCAGAACCATCACAATGCAGAGCACGACTAGAAATTCCATCCGCGACATCGCTTGGTTTTCTGGCGCGGAATGGAAAATCATAAAATTATTTTTCGTTTTGCGCCTGGCGAAATGCAGCGCGCAATCCGTCCGTGTTCAATTGCTCCACATGACCGTCCGAAAAAAGCAGATTCCCTTTTTCGCGATGCAAATTTGTCGTCCAGGCAATGGTATCCGGCAAGGTCAATTGCAAAGCATTGCTGCGTTCCACGGAATTCTGCGAAATATTTCGGTCGCCCGCCAGAAGGCTGCCCGAAAAATTGGGCTTCGCATCCAAGCCGACGAAAAAACTAATATTGGTGTTTTGCAAAGCCGCCCAGCTTTCCGCGGCGAGACGATTGTCCGCCGGACAAATCAGAATTTTCGTGAGGCTCAAATGGTTCGACATAACCTGAAAATGGCGGAAGGCGTTGCCGTTTTTTACATATTCAAAGGAGCCGCCTTCATTGGTCAAAATCTGCATCGGAAATTTTTGTTGATGATCATTGGCGAAAAGATGAAAGCCGAATCCGATTTGTTTGAGGTTGCTGACACATTGAATTCGCGCCGACCGCAATTTGGCCTTGGCCAGCGCGGGCAGAAGCATCGAAACCAAAATTGAAATGATCGCGATGACCAGTAGCAGTTCAATTAAGGTGAAAGCGATGGCAAACTCAGCTAAAAGCCGGTGAATCAAAGTCGGTGGGAAATGCTTATCCGTTTTAACGGATTTCTGAAGATCGAGAAACCGTTGAAACGGTTTTGCGATTCCATGCGGCCTTTTCCACCGGGCTGAAGCCACGGTGTTAATGAAAGTCTGACCAAAACGAAAGATTTTGGCGATGGCCTCAACGAATGTTCTTATTTTAGTAAAGTGTTTGGAATTCATTTTACGGAAGCAATAATCGCTGTGTTTGATTGGTGCTGAGGCGAAGGTGTACGCGCAATTTGCCACTGGTCATTCGTTGGACGCTGGCGTCGGCAAAAACGACATTGCCTTCCTCACTTTTTGACTGGTAGTCGTGGTAATGAATATCTTTTGTATAGCGGACCGGCGTGTTGGTTTTTAAAATCAACCAGCCGTTCAGAATTTTATTATTTGTGGAAAGATTGCGGTCCCCCGCCAGCAGCATATCCGGTTTAGTTTCATCCGCATCAACGCCATAAAAATAACTTAAACTTTTATTTCTGTGAGATGGGTGAGAAAAATTATTGCTAGAGGAAGAATTTTCAAAATCACGCGCCGGAAAAGTATTTTGTTTCAAGCGAGCGGTATCCGACGGACAAACTAAAATTCTCGGAGTACTAATCTCATTTCCGGCTGCCTGAAAATAATTCCAGGCTTCGTTAGTGATGTGATAATCGGGAAACTTTCCGGGGTGGTCATTTGCATAAATCCGAAAGCCGATGCCAACTTGCTTTAAATTATTGATGCAAGCAAATCTTCGCCCCCTGGTGCGACGCTTATTCACGTCAGACAACCATATCATCGCAATGAAGCCTATCACTGCCAACACCACCAATCCTTCAACCAATGTCAATCCCAGCTTTCGGTTTCGCTGAAAAAAAATCTTCATAATTTTATTTCGGTTCCAGGTTTCGCGGCGGTATTTCAATTTAGCAATTCCAATGCCACGCTGGAAAGCCCAATAAATTCACAAATTCTTCCCAAAGAAATGCGTGAGTTTCACGCAAATGTGAAAATTCTCACGCATTTGCAGCTTTCGCTTGGTGTCTTAGTGTCTTGGTGGTTGAATCTTCGTTCAAAATGAAATTCGGTATCTGCAGCGAAATTTTTCAAGACTGGAAACTGGAAGAGGCCATGCGCTTCGCCAAAAAAATTGGCTACGACGCCATTGAGATTGCGCCTTTCACCTTGGCTCCAAATGTGAATGAAATTTCTGCCGACGAACGAAAAACAATTTGTGAAACCGCCGAGCAGATTGGTTTGGAAATTTTTGGCATTCATTGGGTGCTCGCGCAAACGGAAGGTTTGCATCTGACACATCCTGATGAAAAAATTCGCGCCCA
>JALYXC010000562.1 GCA_030947315.1 Verrucomicrobiota bacterium
CGGCGAACCTGTTCGTGAGCACGGACGGGCTGTCATTCGCCACGACCTGCAACACCCGCGCTAGTGCCGATAGTTACGCTGGCACATTGCGTAACCTGATCATGGACTG
Source organism: Verrucomicrobiota bacterium (assembly GCA_030947315.1). Classification (GTDB taxonomy): domain Bacteria; phylum Verrucomicrobiota; class Verrucomicrobiia; order Limisphaerales; family CANJXF01; genus JALYXC01. The sequence continues at coordinate 110 of JALYXC010000562.1, forward strand.
GATGAACGAGACGGACGCGGCGAATGCGTGGCCTGAGTTCGACCTGTTTCCGACGGTGAACGAAGCTTACGATTCTTGGCGCGATGGCGCGTTTGAGAGCGCCGCACGTGCTCAAGTGAGCCTGCGGGAATTTTGGTCGCCCGAAGGTGACCCGGACAATGATCGGCTGATGAACGCCGAGGAGGCGTTGCTCGGAACAGACCCGATCTCGCCCGATCCATTTCAATTCCGTCTCATCAATACATCCACCAATTTCGTCGTGCGCTGGCAACAGGTGACGGCTGACCGTGGCGTGACCCTGGATCATTTCTGGAAAAACAGTATGGACCCCAGTGCGCCGCGTTTGACGATCGGGCTGACGGTAGTGAATCGAGATGATCTGATCGCCCAAGTCGGCTATCGCTGGCGCGAAGCGCGGCTCTCGCGCGCGATCTTCCCCACCCCCAATCGCGCCTTCATTAGTTGGCCTGTGCTGACTCCTTGATTCTTTGGGAGCACACGCGCCCTCGCGTGTTCCGACCGGCGCCTTCGTCGGTCGGGGCGAGGAACGCGGGTAAAGTTCTCATGTTGGCTTTGCAAACAGCCGAATCAAAGTCACGTATGGAATCAAGACGGCCTTCGTTCAGTGTCGCATCCAAGTTACCAAGAACACCTCCCAGCGATACACTGTGAACCCGACCGCCGATCCAGCCGTAACGAATGCAGTTCGCGATATCCTTTTCGATGGAAGAACAGTTCCGCAGGCAAAGGCGATCAGCGTTCACAATCCCGTAACTTTCACTTGCCACTCGGCGCGCGATTTGCCAGAATCCCACACACGAATTTCATAAGCAACTCGGAGCGGCGCCTTGTGAGAAGACGCTGTCTAAAAGACTCGGCGGCTTTGCGGATCTGCCGTGAAACAAAACGTAAATACATTTATGGCTTACAACACCGTTAACGAACTGACCACCGTCAAGAAAAGCGTCCAGAAGATTGTCGAAGCCGCGCTCGACAAAACTGGCGGCCTGCTTCGTCTCGCGCCGTGCTGGGTGCCGCGTTCTTTTTTGCAACCCGGTTTGCGCATCAAGTTACATCCCAACGACACTTATGCCTACGGATTGAACCGCGGCGGCATTGATGAACGTTGGTTCGCTTCGACTACCCCAGCAGCCAATGACAATCGCACGCCCGACGAAGGCTTGAGCTATGTCGTGGTTCACGATTCACGTTTCACCCTTCAGCAGGCCGTGGCCGAATGTGGCGCCACGCTCATCGGCACTTCGATTTGGAAGAAGTATAAAAAATGGCCCGTCTATTCCAAATTTTTCGACAACATGGGTCCGATTCCTCATCACATGCACCAATCGCAGAACCAAGCAAAACTTGTTGGTCAGGAAGGCAAACCGGAGTCCTACTATTTTCCGCCGCAACACAACAACGTCGGAAATAATTTTCCCTACACTTTCATGGGTTTTGAGCCGGGTACGACGAAAACGCAAGTTCGCCGTTGTTTGGAAAATTGGAACAAAGGTGACAACGGCATTCTCGATCTGTCCAAAGCCTATCGTTTAAAAATCGGTTCGGGCTGGCTGATTGATCCATGTATTCTCCACGCGCCCGGTTCGCTTTGCACTTATGAGCCGCAATGGGGCAGCGATGTTTTCGGCATGTATCAAAACCTGGTGGAAGGTCGCGAAGTGCCATGGGCGCTCCTCGTCAAAGACATGCCTAAGAGCAAACACCAGGATTTGGATTTCATTGTCGAGCAACTTGATTGGGACAAAAATATTGATCCGAATTTCAAGGAGAACCATTACCTTGAACCAGTTCCGGTCGCCGACACGCGCGACGAAGGATTTATGGATCGCTGGATTGTCTATGGTAAAATTGATGACGAACAACTCTTCACCGCCAAAGAATTGACCGTTGCTCCCGGCGCGAAATGCACTATCAAAGATAACGGCGCTTATGGTCTCATCTGCGTGCAAGGCATCGGTAAAATCAACAAGCAGCCTTTGAATTCGCCAAAGTTAATTCGCTTTCACGAATTGACCGAAGATGAATATTTCTGCACTGAAGATGGCGCAAAAGCGGGTGTGACTTTTGAGAATATCAGTGAAACCGAACCGCTCGTCGTCCTCCGCTATTTTGGCCCCGAAGTAAATCCGGACGCGCCGGCGATGGGCGCATATCGGAAAAATAAGTTTTAAAAATTTGCGCAGGACGAAAAGAAAAGCAGTTCGGAGATTTGTAATTAAAGCTGAAACCTAAACGCTCAATCAAACTGGAACAAAGTAGAGCAAGCACTCCCCGGCTCTAGTTTAAAAAAAAAGCGGCGGTTTAGTTCCGCCGCTTTCTGATCTGGAAATAATAAGTTATTTAATTTTCGGCTTGGAATTGGTGGTGCTGGAATTGGTGCTGCCAGGTTGAATCACTTCTATTTTTGCTCCTTTATCCAATTCAGCTTTGGATGGAACTTTAATGATTTCTCCACTCACGGCATGAACCGATTCGTCCGGCGCTGGTTTGATGGAAATTAATTCCACTTCAAAATTCAGCACGGAATTGGGAGGAATGCCGCGTTGGCCCATTTCGCCGTAAGCCAATTCTGCCGGAATGGTCAATTCCCACTTGGACCCTATTTTCATCATAAGCAACGCTTCGGTCCAACCTTTTATCACGCCGGTGACAGGGAAAGTGGCCGGCTCGCCGCGTTTAATGGAACTGTCGAATTCCTTGCCATCGGTCAACGTGCCTCGGTAATGAACGGAGACGGTTTCGTTAGTTTTGGGCGTCGGGCCTGAGCCTTCTTTGATGACTTTATATTGCAAGCCGGTGGAAGTGGTTTTCACGCCCGATTTTTTGGCATTGGCCGCGAGAAAAGCGGCGCCAGTTTTTTTATTTTTTTCGCCCTCTTCTTTCATTTGCGCTTGTTGCTTGGTGCGCATTTCAGTTTGAAAAGCCATCATGATTTCCTGGGCTTGCGGCTCGGTGAGGCGAGTGGGATTTCCCGCCAAAACATCTTTGAGCGCTTTAGTCACGGTGTCCACATTGACTTCAACATTGGAACGTTTGAAACTATTGGCGATATTCATGCCAATGGCGTAACTGACATCTTCTTTTTTTTGCGCCTCAGTTTTCGGCTCGCCTTTTGGCTCATCTTTTCCAATGGTCGGTTGCAATTGTCGAAGCGGCGGATTTTTTTCCGTCGTCGTTGTTTTTTTATCTTCTGCTCCCGCTTGGAACGTAAGAATTCCCAGCGCTAAAATTGTCATTGATCCTAATTTCATTTTTAATCCTTTTTTAAGTTTCCACTCCGAATAATTTCGGGTCGCCTCTTTTCATTAAGGGACGACGGGCAAATGGTTAACACAACAGATATAAAAGTCCAGCCCTGAACTCATCCATTTCCTGGGCGGCTGGTTTTCTAAAAACTTATTCGAAAGAAATCCGCGGCAGCAGCGGATATTTCGATTGTAATTTGACAATCAAAAAAAAGAGGCGCATCCGCCAGCGCATGGCCCAGCCACCTTCCACTTCGCCGGCCAGCGCGGCATTGACCGCAGAGACGAGTTGAAATTTTTCGCGCGGTTCGAGCAATACTTCCATAAAAGGCGTCGTATAAAAATGCTCCACCATTTCCCAATAAAATTTCATCGCGCGCAGGATTTTTTTTTCGTAAGCGGCAAAAAGTTTTCCACTCTGTCCCGCCGCCATCGTTTTTAAAACAGTTTCCGCCGCCAATTTTCCAGAATACATAGCCAGAAAAACACCCGCCGAAAAAATCGGATCCATAAAACCAGCGGCATCGCCCACGCGCAACAGACGCGGCCCGACGAGCCGTTTATTAAAATAAGAAAAATCACTGGTGACTTGCACGACGCCGAGCAGTTCGGCCTCTTGCATTCGTTCGCGCAGGGCCGGACTGGATTTCCAGATGCGCTCAAAAATCAGGAGGGGAGATTCTCTGGCTTTGGAAAATTCTTCCGCATCCATCACGCAACCAACGCTGACTTTTTCCGCGGAAAGCGGAATCAACCAAAACCATTTATTGGCGAGACGAACAATCACAGTGTCGCCGGCTTTTTCTCCCGCATCCACCCGCACATTTTTGAAATGGCCGAAGAGCGCGAGTTTTTTCAAGGAAGGATGAATGACGCGAAGCCCCTCCTGATTGCCGGTTAGATTGCCGCGCCCACTGGCATCAATCAAAAATGCGCCGGTAAAACTTTGTGATTTTCCCATTTCGTCGCGCGCTTCCACCGTGGCTTTTTTTTCGTCGGAAGAAAATTTCGTCACCGTCCAGCCTTCTCGAATTTCGGCGCCCATGCTGCCGGCATGTTGCAAAAGAATCTGGTCAAAGATGGAACGCTCGACCTGAATAGCTTGCGGCTCGCGAGTAAATTTGCCCTGACGAAAAACCAGCTTGATGGATTTGCTGGCGTTGCCGAGATGAAATTGCGCGCCAAATTTTTTAGGAAAACCGGCCGCCTCCAGCGCGGGCAAAACGCCCATTTCATCGAATAAACGATGATTGTAAGGCAAGAGCGATTCGCCAATATGAAATCGTGGAAAATGTTCTTTTTCGAGAAGAAGAACTTTTTTTCCCGCGCGCGCCAGAAAAGTGGCGGCGCTGCTTCCGCCTGGGCCGCCGCCAATAATAATTGCATCGAAAATTTGCTCCGCCATTTTGATTATTTTTCCAGCTTCTTTTTAATCTCCTCATTCGGTTCGAGGCGCAACGATTTTTGCCAGGCCTGGCGCGCTTGTTCGATTTTTTTCAGCGAGAAATAAACATCGCCCAAATGATCGAGCAAAGAGGGATCCGGCACTGGCGCGAGTTCATTGGCCTGAAGCAAGTACTGCAAAGCTTTTTCTGGATCATCTAATTTAAAATAAACCCAGCCGAGACTGTCGAGATAAGCGGCATTTTTAGGTTCGAGCGCCACGGCTTTTTCAATCAGCTCGCGCGCTTTTTCCAGATGGATGCCGCGTTCGGCCCACATATAACCGAGATAATTGAGCGATTCCCCATCGTTGGGAGAAAGTTCCAGCGCTTTTTGAAAATATTTTTCGGCTTCCGCAAAATTTTGATTCCGTTCGTGCGCCGCGCCGACTTGAGAATAAAAACGAACATCGAGTCGTTTGGGATCAGTGGCGCGGGCGATATTTTCCGCGGCGGTGTAATGAGGCAGGGCCGCGCTGTAATTTTTTAATTTGTTGTAAGTGAACGCCGTAAAAAATTCGGCGCGAAAACTCTTCGGAAATTTTTGACGCGCTTTTTCCAACGTTTGCAAAGCCTGCTCGAGTTGATTCAAATTAATCTGCATCCCGGCCAACTCATAGTACGCCTGCTCGAAATCAGGATTATACAAAATGGCTTTGCCATAATAATCCGCGGCTTTCTCAAATTTGTTTTCTTCGTACGCGAGCGTCCCTAAAACATAATAGGCCTGCGGATATTGGGTTGGATTATCACGGATCATAGTCTCCAATTGCTCGGCTGCCTTTGGTTTTTGATTGGTCGCGAGGTAAAGATTGGCCAACTTTTGGCGGATAATATTTCGCATCATTTCCACGTCCCGATAATCGGTGAGCAATGGCAGATAAAGTTCGGCGGCTTTTTTGGGTTCGCCCAGAAGCGCGAACGTGTCCGCCAATTTTTGCCGCAGGCTGGGATGAGTCGGTTCCAGTTGCGCGGCGCGCTCTAAAATTTCCAGCGCGCGCGGTTTGAGATTTTCCTGGGCCAGTTGTGGATTGGCATAGAGCGCAGCGAGATTGATTAAAAAAAGAGCATCGGTCTCAGGTTGTTGAGCGGCTTGCCCCAAGACTTTCACTGCTTCCTGCGGTTGATTTTGGCGCAGGTAAATTCCGGTCAAAATTTGATAACCCGCGAGCGAGTCGGGCGTTTTTTTGATGGCCAACCCCGCGGCCTCAATAGCTTTGTTGGTCTGACCCGCCTGAAAATAAGCCTGGCCTAATTGAGCGAAAATGGTGCCAGAAGCCTGCGGACGTCGGGCCGATTTAAGCAAAAGGTCCAGCGCTTTTTTGGTTTGTTTGGTTTTCAAAAAATGGCGGCAGACTTCCATAACGAGCGATTCATTTCCAGGATCGGCCAGAGCGGATTGATAAAATTGCGCGAAAGCCAGATCCGGTTGGTCGCTCAATTCGTGGGAAATTCCCGCGGCGAATCGCGCCAACGCTTCCGCACGATTCTTGTCCAACTCGTCTGAAATTTCCTTTTTCGTTTCGCGATGTCCGGTCCGGGAAGACATTTTTCGCGAGACATGAGCCGACGTGCAACCCGCCAGGAGGCCTGCCAAAACCAGCCATAAAATCGCCGAACCAGGAAACTGTTTCATGAGTTACTTTAGCAATCGAACCAGCGAAGCGCCGTTTTTTTAAATCAATACAAACAGCGCAGCCCGTCAGGGAACTGCGCCGGATAAAAAAATAATTTCCTGGAGCAGAAATTATTTCTGCCAGGTGCGTTTCTTGTGGCGATTGGCGCGCAATTGTTTGCGGCGTTTATGTTTATTGATTTTGGTTTTCCGACGTTTTTTTAGTGAACCCATAATTAGTATGTCTGCGATTTAATACACAACTTTATTCAAAGGATATTCTATGATTCCTTCCGCGCCAGCGGCCTTCAATTGCGGAATCAATTCGCGCACCACCTGTTCGTCAATGATCGTTTCCACCGCGATCCAACCCGTCTGGCTTAAAGTTGAAACTGTTGGATTACGCAAGGCGGGCAGGCTTTGCAACAATTTTGCCAGATTTTTTTCGGCAATGTTCATTTTCAAACCGACTTTTGTTTCCGCCTGAAGCGCTCCCTGCAGCAACATCGCGAGCATCTCGATTTTTTGG
>JALYXC010000565.1 GCA_030947315.1 Verrucomicrobiota bacterium
GACTAATACCTTATCTAATGTTTCTGTTCAGCAACTTAAAAGAGCTTTGCAGATCAAAGAGCAGATAGCTGCTCTCGAAAACGAAGCGAATCGCATACTCGGTTCGAGAACCACCACCACAACCTCCAGACCTCAGACTTCTCATAAAAAAGGAGGCATGTCTGCGGCCGCTCGCGCCAAAATTTCTGCGTCAGCCAAAGCGCGCTGGGCAAAAATAAAAGGCAGCAACTCAAAACCGGTTTCCGCAAAAGCGAGCCCCGCCAAGAAGAGATCTACTGTTAGCGCAGCTACGCGCGAAAAAATATCGCAAGCAGCCAAAGAGCGTTGGGCTAAGATTAAAGCGGCCAAAGCTTAAGCAGCGTAGTTACTTGCGCGATACGATTCCGCATGAATAGCGGAATCGTTTCGCAACTACCTGGCTCCATCTACCACCTGGCAAAGGAGCGGTTTCATTTTGTAGCCGGATATCTTTTCGTATCTGGCAGAAATGTATTCACTAAAATTCTGGATGGCGTGGCGTTGAATAAGATTAATAGTCGCGCCGCCAAAACCGCCGCCAGTGAGCCGCGCGCCGAGGGTAGCCGGATGTTGTCGGGCCAGTTCCACCAGCAAATCAAGTTCATCGGTGCTGTTATGAAAATAGTCGCGCGAACTTTCATGGCTTTGCCACATGTATTGACCGAGTTGCGCGAAATTTTTATTCCGCAACGCCTGCGCGCCTAACATCACGCGTCGATTTTCTCCCACAATATGATAAGCGCATTGATACTCGCGCCTGGTTAATTTCGATTTGTTTTCCGAAAGCATTTTCGCGCTCACCGAACGCAGAAATTTTCCACCGAGTTTTTTCGCCGCGCTTTCGGATTGGCGGCGCAACTGATTATATTCGCCGCCGACCAGCGAATGCTTCACGCCAGAATGGCAAATCACAACCGCAATGTCCCCTCGCATCGGAACATGCTTGATGGAGAAATCGCGGCAATCAATTTCGATGGCGTGAGAGGCCCGCCCGAAAAGCGAGGAAATTTGATCGAGCAATCCGCAGTTCACGCCGACAAATTGATTTTCCGCAGCCTGACAAATTTTCGCGAGATCCAGTTTTTCCGCCGGCGTAAGTTTGGGCAATTCACCTTTGGCATTTCGTTTTAGAGGAATCGCCAAACCTGTTTTGCTCGTGGTGTAGGAAAAAAGTTGACGCGCACTCAACGCCGTCGCTACTTCCAGCGCAGCCGAACTGCTCAGTCCCGCGCCCATAGGAATTATGCTGTCAATCGCCGCATCAAATCCGCCGATCGGCACGCCGCGCTTTTGCAATTGATCCAAAACGCCTTTGCTGTAATCGGCCCAGGGCGCCGCGGGATTTTTTTTAAAGTCGGAGTGAGAAAAAATTTCTCCTTCGGGAAATGCCGTCGAGACGAGCCGAATTTTTTCGTCATCGCGCCGCGAGGAAGCGATGAAAATAAATTTGTCCACCGCCAGCGACAAGACAAGACCCTGGTGGTAATCGGTGTGATTGCCGAGAAGTTCCACGCGACCTGGCGCTTGCACCAGAGAGGTGGGAGGATAGCCGAATTTTTGTGTAAATTTTTTTTGGACTTCTATACTCACTAAATTATCGGTGGAATTTTTAAAGGAGTATTTTTGGGAACGGAATTAATTATTTCCATGCTGGTGCAGAGCGACCAAACCCAAACTGCCGAACAAAGTCCCAATCCGCCCGCGCCAATCCACCAAAAAGAAAATTTCGTGGCCTCATGTTTCTTGCTGTCCGCCGCGTAATCCATCACGAAATGAAATTCGCGATAAGTAAACCAGCCGATGTAACCAACCGCGCAAAAAAAACCGAGTAGCATCAACGCCATTTGCGCGTAACCGACCTTGCGTCCTGCCATCAAACTGCCCAGTCCAGGAAAAGCCAATAGATTGATCAACGCGCATGCTCTGGCTTGAGAACGTGTGAGCGAATCGTTCTTTCGCGCAAAAAAAATCATTCTTTTAACGATCGGCCCTCGGCATCAGTCGTGATGGTGTTGCCAATCAGAATCAATATGCCTTCGATAAATCCCCAAATGTGGCCCACCCCGCAAGTAAGCACAGTGACAATAATCTGCACAATACCAATCGTCGTGTAACCAAGATAAAAACGGTGAATGCCAAAGCCGCCCAGAAAAATGCCGAGCAAACTGGCGACCAGTTTCGATTTTCGCAAATCCACCGACGCCAAATAAGGCGGAGCCAGGGGCGGAATCGCCGCGGCAAATT
>JALYXC010000570.1 GCA_030947315.1 Verrucomicrobiota bacterium
ATGTTTGTTTGAGCTGCTTCATGCAGCCTGTTGATCTTCTTCCTGACACGGCTTCGTGGCTGACTTTGGAAGGGACGATTAATCACTTTGCATTAATCATGGGTTTGTGGGTGGCTTGGAAACCTCAGTTAGGCGATGCCGCGCTCGAAGTGCGCTACGAAGATTTGGTCGAAAACCTCGAAGGAACAGCCCGGCGCACCTTGGACTTTTTGGGACTCTCGTGGGACGAGCGCGTTTTGCGTTTCAATGAACATGCCGGCACGAAAATTGTGCGCTCACCGACTTACGCAGAAGTAACGCAGCCAATTTTTAAAAGCTCTCTGGGCCGCTGGAGAAATTATCAAAAATATTTCGAGCCGCATTTGGAAAAGCTCGCTCCATTTCTCAGCGCCTTTGGTTACCAATAAAAATAGTTTTTAAAATTGCAGGAATTAATTTTTACTCTGATGCGAGTTTACTAAAATTTTGCCCCAGAGGCACAGGGACGCAGAGGAAAAAATTGAAAGCCTTTAATTTTATTTTAAACAGTCAGGTTTGACGTTGAGATAAAATACAGATAATCTTCATTCATGATTGCAGCCGCGGCCAATAACAATGCCAGTTCTCCCCCGACTTTTCGGACAGCAGATGAACGACTGATAAAAGTTTCTCCCAGCGCGGCGAATAAAGTGAGTTCACTTCTCACCAAACAAGGCCGGCCCAACGGCGTTCTGCGCGTGGCGGTGATTGGCGGCGGCTGTTCCGGCCTCCAATATAAAATGGATTTGCAGGATAATCCGGCCAATCGCGATCTTCTCGTGGAAAGCAGCGGCATCAAAGTCGTCGTGGATCCAAAAAGCGCGCTTTATGTTACAGGCAGCGAACTCGATTACGTGGATGCTTTGCAGGAAGGCGGATTCAAAGTGAAAAATCCCAATGCAGCGGCGAGTTGCTCGTGCGGCGAAAGTTTCAGCGCGTGATGCCAAAAGTTTTTACTTTTGAATTTTAAGTTTTGAATTGGGAACTAAAAATTAAAAATTGAGACTAAAAACTGATGCCCGATAATTTCGCCTTGCTGAACGAACCGCGATGTCCCTGGCTGGATTTAAATTTGCTGAAAAATAAATTTTTCACATTTTCTTCGGAAGTTCATCCCGACAAAATTCACAGCGGCAGCGAGCCGGAAAAAAATGCGGCTGACCAACGTTATGCCAATTTGAATGCCGCTTATAATTGTCTGCGCGAACCGAAGGAGCGGCTTCTGCATTTGCTTGAACTTGAACTCGGCGCCAAACCGAAAGATGTCCAGCGGATTCCGCCCGGCACCATGGATTTGTTCGTGGAAGTCGGGCAAACCTGTCGCGAGGCCGATTCATTTCTCAAAGAAAAAAGCGAGATCACCTCTCCTTTGTTGAAAGTCCAGATGTTTGAAAAAGGAATGCAATGGACTGATCAACTCAATTTATTGCAAGGTAAAATAAATGTCCGTCGCGATGAATTACTGAATGAACTGCAAACCTTAAATCCAATTTGGGATTCGGCCCCCGCCATCGGCACGCCCCAACGCGCCGCGATGCTTCCTCTGGAACGGCTCGAACAAATTTATCGCATTCTAAGTTACGTCGCGCGTTGGACCGAACAAATTCAGGAACGCCTGGTGCAACTTTCTTTTTAGTCACAAAATTTTCCTCAAGGAAAAAACGAATTTTTATCGGTAAAATTTTTCCAGGCGCAGAATTTTTTCCTATAATCTTGGCAAAATTAAAATGTGTGTTACAATGCGCGGAATATAATGAACCGATTTCAACCTTTTAATTTAATTCCCTACCTGCTCCTGGCATTGCTCGGCGCAATCCTGCCCGATTGGGCGAATGGCGCTTTGGTCCGGCAGCCGAATACGACCCTTCAAATGCCGCCTAATCCACAAGATCCTTACATCGTGACCGAAGCAATGGGAGGGCTTACATTCGATAAACCGGTCAACTTTGCCATCGAGCCGGGAGCAACGAATCGTTTGTTTGTGGTTGAGCGAACAGGAATCATTAGCGTAATTACAAATCTGGCTAATCCGACCCGAACAGTGTTCATGAACATCACGAACCGGGTCTACTCGGATTATGATTTCGGCTTTTCCGAAGGTTTATCGAGCGTGGCTTTTCATCCGGGTTATGCAACTAATCGCTATTTTTATGTGACCTATACTATTCGAACGAATCTTCCGGTGGCTGGTTGGAGAAATTACAACCGCATTGCGCGATTTCAGCGGTCGGTGACTGATATGAATCAGGGTGTGCCTACGACAGAGTTGCCTTTGATCACACAAGTGGATTTTGGAGATGGACATAATATGAATGACCTTCATTTTGGCGCCGATGGGTATCTTTATTGCGCTGTGGGAGACGAAGGAGATGGACGAACTGGAGGCGACGAGTACAATAATGCCCAGCACATTGACAAAGATTTTTTCTCGGCCATTCTTCGCATTGACGTTGACAAACGACCGGGAAGTTTAGCGCGGAATAGTCATCCCGCTGCTTCAACCAATTATTCTATTCCGGCGGATAACCCGTTTGTGGGCGCGACCAGTTTTAACGGAGTGCCTGTTAATCCAACCAATGTCCGAACGGAGTTCTATGCAGTGGGGTTAAGAAATCCGTGGCGGATGTCATTTGATCCAGTCACTGGATTTCTTTATGCCGGAGATGTTGGGCAGTGGGAACGCGAGGAAATTAACGTCATCAGGCGTGGCGGGAACTATGGCTGGGCCTATCGTCAAGGTAGTTTGGTCGGGCCAAAAGGGAATCCGCCTCCTAGCGCAACTCTTACCGCTCCTATCTTCGAGTATAATCATGGGTATGGAAGTGACCAGGGTTTTGCCGTAATTGGGGGTCTTGTTTATCGCGGAACACGAATGCCGGAACTTTACGGCGCTTATATTTTCTCCGACTATGTCAGCGGTAATGTTTGGATGCTGCGCTACGATGGTGTAAATGCGAATTCCTTTACTCGACTTTGCGGCAAGGCGGAGATTGGTGGGTTCGGCCGCGATCCGCGCAATGGCGATATTCTAATTGCTGATCACTATGGCGGACATATCTTGAAATTGGACTATCCCTCCGTCCCACCCGCTCCCTTGCCTTTTACTCTCGCCGACACAGGCGCTTTTGCTGACTTGACGACCTTGACTCCCCAGCCAGGAATTGTGCCTTATGATATCAATGTGCCTTTCTGGTCGGACAATGCGACTAAGCGCCGCTGGTTTTCTTCGCCGGATCCAAACCTAAAATTTACTTTTAATCGCGATGGGAATTGGGATTTTCCCGCGACCACGGTTTGGATCAAACATTTTGATCTGGAAATGACCAAGGGCGTGCCGCAATCTTCGAAGCGAATTGAAACGCGTTTTATTGTTCGCAATGCAAATGGAGTTTATGGCGTTACTTATCGCTGGGGAGATTCTACCTCCAATGCGGTGCTTGTTCCGGAGGGAGGGCTGGATGAGACTTTCCAGATTGACGATGGCGGCGTAACTCGCGCGCAGGTCTGGCGTTATCCAAGTCGCAATGAATGTCTTTCCTGTCATACAGCGGTCGGTGGCCGCGCGCTGGGATTTAATACCCGGCAATTGAATTGCGACTATAACTATGGCAGTGGCCCCGAGAATCAGATTCAAGCTTACAGCGATGCCGGATACTTCAATGCTCCAGTGACGAATGGTTTGATATTACCGGCCCTGGCCAGGGCAACTGATACCAGTGTTAGCCGCGAGTATCGTGTGCGATCTTATTTCGCGGCCAATTGCGTTCAATGTCACCAGCCCGGTGGTGTTACGGGAGCTAACTGGGACGCCCGCGCTACTACTCCATTGCCGCAATGTGGTATTGTTAATGGAATACTTTTTAGCGACGGAGGAAATCCCAATAATCGAGTAGTCAAGCCCGGTTCGCCCGCCGAATCAATGCTTCTAACTCGCATCGCTAATCTGGGAACTCTTCACATGCCTCCGCTGGCGACAAGCCTTCTCAACACTGAAGCGATCAATTTGGTGCAGGATTGGATTGTCAACGATCTGCCCAGCTATAAAACTTTTGCTGAATGGCAAATCCTCAATTTTGGTTCAACTACTTCAAGCAATGCGGTTGCTGAAGCTGACCCCGATGGAGATAATACTCCTAACTATCTCGAATATCTCTTAGACCGAAATCCATTGAACTCAGCCGATGGATGGAAAATGTCTCTTAGCGTGTCGGATAATAGCGCGGCGATTTCTTTCTTCCAGAAGGCAAACCGGATTTTCGAGTTACAATCCGCCGCCAGTCTTAATCCTCCTATTCTTTGGACGCCGTTGAATGTTTCCGAAAACCGGCCATTTCTCTCCGCGACCGATCGGACTTATATAATTCATGATAGCATGACTGGTAGTAGCAATAAGTTTTACCGGATGAAAGTGAGCGAACCATGAGAACTAAAATTCTAATCACGGGTATCAGCTCGGGAATCGGTCTCGGTCTGGCCCAGAGCTATTTGGAACGCGGAGCTGATGTTTATGGTGTCAGTCGTCGCCCATCCGAAAAACTTGGCAACTATCCCAACTTTACTTTTCAATCTATTGATCTGGAAAATTTGGAAGAACTCAAGAATGTTTGCGCCCAATGCTTACCCAAAGAAGTCAAGTTTGATCTCGTCATTTTAAACGCCGGAGTTCATGGGCCCATTGGCGATGTCAATGAAATTAAACTGGCCGAGTTCTTCTCCGTCATGAATGTGAATACCTGGGCTAATAAAGTTTTGTTGGATTCATTGTTTCATCTCGGCTCAAACATCAAACAAGTTACCGCAATTTCTTCTCACGCGGGAACACATGCCTTTCGCGGGTCCGCTCCCTACTGCATGTCAAAAGCCGCTCTCAATATGTTGATGGCGCTCTACGCTACGGAAAGGCCAAAGACACATTTCTCTGCCGTGGCGCCGCCTCTGGTAGATACTGCCATTCAAGATTACCTGACGGCTTTTCCATCCGACCCGCGTTTTGCGCCGATTGATCATTTGAAATTTGCCAAGGAAACTGGCCGCATGTTGTCTCCGGAAGCGGCCGCTGAAATTTTAATAAACGCTTTTCAGACCGCTTTAACTCGGCCCAGTGGATCTTTCGTTGATGCCAGCGGGACTCCATCTCCCAGTCTTTTTCAGGAAGCTACCAACGTCTCCCTCAAAAAAACTCAGAAAGAACCTGGGATAATTCCGCGCCGACTTAGGACAAGAAGCTTGGCGGGTTCATAACTACCTCTGCGGTTAGATCAAGTGAATAGATTTTTCAACTATTGCCGCATGACTTTCCAGGCGGTCTGTTGGCTGACTATTTTGCCGGGACTTTTTTTGGTTGCGCCACCGAGACAAATGTCCGCTCTTCCAAAAG
>JALYXC010000571.1 GCA_030947315.1 Verrucomicrobiota bacterium
AACCTGTGTATATGTTCTCACCTCTTTAAAACGATGAAAAATAAAGAAAAAGAAATTATCGCAGACGAAAATGAGGCGGCTGAACAACGCGAAATGCCCCCGGAACCGGACGTGTTGACGCCGGAGCAGATTGAGGATTTGAAAAATCGCGCGGCTAAAGCGGATGAAAACTGGGACCGTTTGCTGCGCCAAACGGCCGACCTGGAAAATTTTAAAAAACGGGCCGCGCGCGAAAAACAGGAAGCGATTAAATTTGCCAATGAATCGTTGCTGCAAAAATTAATTCCCGTCGTGGATAATTTCGACATGGCTCTGAACGCGGCGGGCAATGGCGAAAACGCTTCGGTGCAATCGCTGCAAACGGGGATCAATATGATTTATGCGCAGCTTAAATCCGCTTTGGCCGAGGCTGGCCTGGAAGAAATTGACGCGGCCGGAAAAGTGTTTGATCCCAATTTGCATGAAGCCGTTTCGCAACAGGAAACCACCGAACAGCCGGAAAACCACGTGCTGCAGCAGCTTCGCAAAGGCTACAAATTTCGGGAGCGGCTCGTTCGCCCCGCCACCGTCATCGTCGCCAAAAAACCAGCCGCCTAGTCCATGCCCACCAAACGCGATTACTACGAAGTGCTGGAAGTTTCCCGGACCGCGGATGGGGAAGAAATTAAAAAATCCTACCGCAAACTGGCGGTAAAATTTCATCCGGACAAAAATCCGGGCGACAAAGTTGCGGAAGATAAATTCAAGGAACTGGGCGAAGCTTACGAAGCGTTGAGCGATGCGCAAACCCGCGCGGCTTATGATCAATATGGCCACGCGGCCTTCGATCCGCGACGGCGCGGATTTGGTCAGGGCGGCGGCTTTCATGATCCGTCAGAAATTTTTCGCGAAGTTTTTGGCGGCGGCGGCGGAAGTATTTTTGATAATTTATTTGGCGGAGAACGGCGCAATTCAAACGGAGAACAGCGCGGCGCCGATTTGCGCTACGATCTGGAATTAACTTTTATGGAGGCGGCGCATGGCTGCGAAAAAGAAATATCTGTTTCAAAATTGGATCAGTGCGAAACCTGTCAGGGCAGCGGCGCCGAAAAAGGTTCGACCATCAAAACCTGCGCGACTTGCGGCGGCCGCGGCCAGGTCATCAGTTCACGCGGAATTTTCAGCATTGCCCAGACTTGTCCGCGCTGCGAAGGCCGCGGTAAAGTTGTCGAAAAGCCGTGTAAAATTTGTCATGGCGCGGGCCGTCGTGAAAAGACGTCCAAAATTAAAATTAAAATTCCGGCGGGTGTGGACCCCGGCTCGCGTCTTCGCTCTTCCGGCAATGGCGAGGCCGGGGCGCGCGGAGGAACTTCCGGTGATTTGTATGTGGTGCTGCATGTCAAGGAGCACGAAATTTTTGAGCGCGAGGGCGATGATCTAATCTGCGAAGTGCCGATCAGTTTTGTGCAGGCGGCGCTCGGAGCAGAAGTTGAAGTGCCAACCCTGAGCGGCAAATCGGAAATTAAAATTCCGGCCGGCACGCAAGCCGGCGCGGTTTTTCGATTGAAAGGGAAAGGAGTTCAAAATGTTCAGGGCTACGGAACGGGTGATTTGCATGTGCGCGTGGCGGTGGAAGTGCCGACGCATTTGAACAACGAGCAACGCGCCAAGCTGGAGGAATTCGGCCAGTTGTGCGATGAAAATGTCAACCCGTTGAGCAAAGGTTTTTTCGAAAAAGCCAGGAGTTTATTTCGGTAGCATCATTCGCCGAAGAAAAATTATCTTGAGCAACTCTGAGCAGTCAAATGACGAAAGCCAAATCTCAAGAAGTAAAATTGAGCGGAATATTTTGAGAATCCGCAATTTCCAATTTTAATATGTTCACCGCCGCTCAACTTGCCGAACAGGTGCAGGGAGAAGTTCTCGGCGACGCCGCTTTGCCGCTGAACGGTTTTGCTCCGGCCAGCAGCGCCAAACTGGGCGACCTGACCTTTGCGGAAAATGAAGATTACTTTTCCCGCGCCGAACAAAGCGCCGCTTCCGCCATTCTTGTTGATAAATCGTTTGCGCCTTCGCGAAAAACTTTGATTCGCGTGCCGAATGCGCGGATTGCTTTCGCTAAAATTTTGCCTCTTTTTTTTCCTGAACCAAAATTTATCGCGAGTGTTCATCCTTCGGCGATTGTCGCTGCTTCCGCGCAAATTGATCCCACCGCGCATATCGGGCCGCATTGTGTGGTGGGCGAAAATGTTTCCATCGGAGCAGGCGCGATTTTACAGGGCGCAAATCACATCGGCGCCCATTCTCAAATCGGCAGCGGTTCGCATATTTTTCCGCATGTGGTGATTTATGCCCAAACCCAAATCGGCCATCGCGTTCGTATTCATGCCGGAACGATCATCGGCTCAGACGGTTTTGGTTATGTGCTCGACGCAAATATTCATCGCAAAGTTCCGCAAATCGGAAATGTCATTATTCATGACGACGTCGAAATCGGCGCCAATGTGACAATTGATCGCGGCGCGTTGGGTCCGACGATCATTGGCGCGGGCACAAAAATTGATAACCTGGTGCAAATCGCCCATAACGTCACCATTGGCGAATATTGCCTGGTCGTAGCGCAAGTCGGAATTGCGGGCAGCACCGAACTCGGAAATTACGTGACGCTCGCCGGGCAAGTTGGCTTGGGCGGTCATTTGAAAATTGGCGATCGCGCGACCGTGGCCGCGCAGTCTGGCGTGATGCACAACATTGGTGAAGGCGAAAAATGGTTTGGTTATCCGGCCCAACCTGATCGTCAGATGAAAAGACAATTGATTGCCGCGCAACAATTGCCGGAATTAAATCGACGCGTGGCCGAGTTGGAAAAACGTCTGGCCTCGGAAATTATTTTGGAGAAATCCCGTTAGAGCGTGTTTTGAAAATGGTTTCCGGGTAGCACAGGCGACTCGCCTGTGTCGT
>JALYXC010000593.1 GCA_030947315.1 Verrucomicrobiota bacterium
GCACGAGACTCTGTCCCCATTGCGTGGTATCGCGCCAAAACATTCGCGCATCCTTCACGATCAAAGCGCGCACATCGCCGCCAAGGCCGCGAAAAAGTGCCGCGATTTTCTCGGCTGCGCCAAGCGAATAATTGAAAATATTTTTGCGATCGCGTTGCTGACGAAACCATTCCCATTGGCCGAAAACGCTGCCGCGACTTTGCACGCGGGAAAACGATTCGTAAAACGAATGACCCATGAACGAGAAAATGAGAAACCCAAAAAAAAGCGCGTTGCTGAACAATTCCAAAATGAAAAAACCAGCGCCACGCAAGTCGCCTTCCGACCATTGTAAAACACTGGAAGAAAGCCAATAGCTTGGCAGGGAACGAAATTCCGCAAAACGAGTTTTCATCAACAAGCGATCCAGTAAGGCCAGCACCCGTGTTTCGACCATGTCGTCCGTAAGGGCCTCCGGTTTGAGCCAAAAAAAAGCGGCCGTTATTAAGAGCAGAACGGAAAAAACGGCAATAATCTGAAAAACTTTTCGATCTAAAAATCGGCCTAGATTCACCGCCAGCCAGGCGCCCGCGACGCCGGGTAAAACAATAAACAACGCCATGGAGCCAATCGTTACCAAATAAAAATGCCACGGCGCCTGACGGGTCAAACCAAAAGCGGCCAAAAGCGGCGCGATTAAAAAAAGAAAAGCCCACGACGCAAGCAGGAGCGATTCAAGAAATTTCCAGCGAAAAATTGTTTGCGCAGAAATGGGCAGCGACCATAAAAAACTCGTCTCACGATTCCGGAAAAAATTAGTGTAACTGATGACGAGGTTGCTCAACAACAACAAGACAAACAAAAAAGCAAACAACAAAAAAAGAAGCCGCTCCGTCAGTAAAGTTCCCAAACCAGGAAACGTGCTGAGAAATTTTAAGCCGAGCCGAAACATTCCAAAGGCGAGCGCCAGATAACCGACCACAAAAAAAAGGATCAGCGACGAGAGAAGCCGCGATTCTCCTCGCACAGACTTGAGCCGGCGCCACATTTGCAGGCGGTTGGTTTTCAGCAATAGAATCAGCGGAGCGGTCATAGAAATTTCACGGTTCAAATAAAGTTCAAATAGTTTCAAATAGTTGTTGCCATAAAAAAATTCATTGTCTATATTCCGCCTTCCGTTTCCCAAAATGGGGCGCGCTAAAAATAACCTGCAATGCCGACAATAAATCAACTCGTCCGAAAAGGACGTAATAAAATACGAACCAAGTCAAAATCGCCTGCCTTGCAAAACTCGCCTTTTCGCCGCGGAGTTTGCCTTCAGGTCATGACGCGCACTCCGAAAAAACCGAACTCCGCCATGCGGAAGGTTGCGAAAATTAGGTTGACCAATGGGTATGAAATCATTGCTTACATTCCGGATGAAGGACACAATTTGCAGGAACATTCCATCGTGCTGGTGCGCGGTGGAAAAGTGAAAGATTTGCCCGGGGTTCGTTATCATATTGTGCGCGGAACGCTCGACGCTGCCGGTGTGGAAAAGCGGCGGGTCAGCCGTTCCAAATATGGAGTCAAACGTCCCAAAGCCGCCAAAACCGGAGAAGCCAAGAAATAATTTTTGCGAAACTAATTTAACCATTTAACTATTCCCAAACTCATGTCCCGACGTCGCCAAGCCACTAAAAGACCATTACTCGAAGACGGAAAATTTCACAGCACGCTCGTGGCCCGGTTGGTCAATACCGTGATGCAATCGGGCAAAAAAAGTCTCGCGCAACGAATTGTTTATGGCGCCTTCGACCAACTTGCCGAAAAAAATCCCGCATCGAATCCGCTCGAAATTTTGCAGCGCGCCGTGGACAATGCCAAACCGCGTTTGGAAGTCAAAGCCCGCCGCGTCGGTGGCGCAACATATCAAGTGCCTTTGGAAGTTCCGAGTGACCGGCAGCTTGCTTTAGCCATGCGCTGGCTGGTTGATTTCGCTGACGCCCGCAAAGGCCTGCCCATGAAACAAGCCCTCGCCGCGGAGATTATGGAAGCTTATCAAGGGCAGGGAAACGCCATTCGCAAACGCGACGATGTTCATAAAATGGCGCAGGCCAATAAAGCCTTTGCTCATTTCCGCTGGTAAAATTCAACCCTTAATTTCGTCCCGCGGTTTTTCTGCGAGGCATCCAATCTAAATTTAAATGCAAGCTGTCATGGAAGAAAAGAAGTCAGTTAATTCGCCCAACCGACAATACACGCTGGAGCGCACGCGCAACATCGGGATCGCCGCGCACATTGACGCGGGCAAAACGACGACGACCGAGCGCATTCTTTTTTACACGGGCCTCATTCACAAAATGGGCGATGTGGATGACGGCAACACCGTGACCGATTGGATGGAACAGGAACGCGAGCGCGGCATCACGATTACTTCCGCCGCGACGACTTGTTATTGGACGCAAAAAGAAGATGGGCTTGAAAAAACATTCCCCAACATTCCTCATCGCGTTAATATTATTGACACTCCGGGCCACGTTGATTTCACGGCGGAAGTGGAACGCTCCATGCGCGTACTCGATGGCGCGATTGCTGTTTTTTGCGGAGTCGCGGGCGTGCAACCGCAATCCGAAACTGTCTGGCGTCAGGCTACTAAATACAAAGTCCCGCGCATCGCGTTCGTCAACAAGATGGACCGCACCGGCGCGAATTTTGAAAATGCCGTTTCCGAAATGCGCAAAAAACTCGGCGCGTATGCTTATCCGATTGCGATTCCAATTGGCAAAGAAGATTATCTCAAAGGCATCATTGATATTGTCAATCAAAAAGCCATTACTTATGACGACACCGATGAAGCGGGCTTAAAATATACGGTCGGCGAAATACCAGACGACTTAAAAGAAAAAGCCAAAACCGCCTTGCACGAATTGATTGCCGCCGTCTCCAATAAGGACGACGAGATTGCAGAACTAGTTATCGAAAATAAACCGGTTGAAACGGCTGTTTTAAAAGCCGCCATTCGCCGTTTGACCTGCCAGATCGAATTGATTCCCGTCATGTGCGGTTCCGCTTTTAAGAAAAAAGGAGTGCAACCACTTCTGGACGCGGTCATTGATTATCTGCCTTCGCCGCTGGATGTTCCACCCGCCGAAGGACATGAACCGGGCACGGATAATAAAATTCCCGTCGAATCCAACGACAACGGAAAATTTTGTTCGCTCGCGTTCAAACTTTGGACAGATCCATTTGTCGGCAAGCTGGTTTTTTTCCGTGTCTACAGCGGCATGTTAAAAAAAGGCGACACCATTTACAACCCGCGCACGCGCAAACGCGAACGAGTCAGCCGTGTCATGATGATTCAAGCGGACAAACGGATTGAATGTGAAACCACTTACGCGGGGGACATCGCGGCTCTGGTTGGATTGAAAAACATTACGACGGGCGACACACTTTGCGATGAAGATTTTGATATTGCCCTCGAACCGCCGACTTTTCCCGAGCCAGTCATTTCGATGGCCATTGAGCCGAAAACAAAAGCGGACCGCGAAAAAATGTCGGAAGGATTGCAACGCCTGGCCGAAGAAGACCCAACTTTCCGCTGCTTTACGAACGAAGAAACCAGCCAGCTTATTATTGCGGGCATGGGCGAATTGCATTTGGAAATTATTCGGGATCGTTTGTTGCGCGAATTCAAAGTGGAAGCCACGGCGGGCGCTCCGCAAATTGCTTACCGGGAAACCATCACCAAATCAGCCGAAGGCGAAGGGAAATTTATTCGCCAATCCGGCGGTCGCGGTCAATATGGCCATGCGCTCGTAACGGTTCAGCCCAACGAAAAAGGCAAAGGCGTCCTTGTCGAAAATAAAATTGTCGGTGGCGCTATTCCTAAAGAATATATTCCAGCGGTCATTGACGGCGTGGAAGAAGCGATCAAAGGCGGAGTCTATGCTGGTTATCAAATGATTGATGTAAAGGTGCAAATTGTGGACGGCTCTTTCCACGAAGTTGACTCCAACGAACTCGCTTTTAAAATGGCAGGAATTTTCGCGCTGAAAGACGCCGTTAAAAAAGCGGGACCCATTCTTCTGGAGCCGATCATGAAAGTCGAATGCACCACACCTGATGAATATCAAGGCGATTTGCTCGGCGACTTGAACCGGCGTCGCGGAAAAATTCAAAGCATCGAGGCGAAAAACGGCGCGACTAGTTTAAATGCTGACGTGCCGCTCGCCGAAATGTTTGGATACGCCACGGCCATTCGTTCGCTTTCCAAAGGCCGCGCTTCGTATTCAATGGAGCCGCTTACTTTTGAGCAAGTGCCCAACAGTGTTTTAAGCACCATTTTAGATTCCGCCAAGTCCAGACCCGCCGCTCGCAGTTAGTTTTTTTGGAAAAAATTAACTGCTGCGAGACCAATTCAAGTAGTCATGGAGATCAGGGAATCCATTCGGCAATTTCAGAATCATCCACCAACTTACGGCAGCGGGGGCGCGGTGAGCTTGGTTGCGGTGTGACGCCATAACCATAAAAGATCTGCATTAGCGATCCCGCCGGTGGCAGGAATACTGGATAGTCTCGCGCCTTTAGTGACTTGTATCTGGATATCCTTTGTTTTCCAAGCGTGCAGTTCGGCGTGACCATCCGCAAATCCCATGCCGCCGCCCCAGTGGTGGTAACTTCCTGGAACATCTGGGAAAACATAAGCCGCGCCACTAAACACCTGCCAGAAACCATCCTGAAGTGAAAGCATACTTTCTTCTCCAAAGACGAATAGCTCACTGGCGGAAGGACTTCCCGAAATGTCGCCTGATTTATCATACAGTTTAAAATTGCCCTGACTGTAGTCGGTTACGAGTCCCTTGCTGGCGATTTGAGAATTCATTGAATAACTGCGAATACGATCTCCGTTGAATGAAGGGATTTTGTCTCCGGGACATTTATAAACTTTAATTTGTCCCCCCATATAAGGCGCCATGAGTGAATTCAAATAGATAGCAGAGTTAGTA
>JALYXC010000602.1 GCA_030947315.1 Verrucomicrobiota bacterium
AATTTTTCCTAAGCCGCAATTAGTGCCGCGGTTTTGAATTTGCTCCAAACCTTTTTTTAATTGCGCAACGGAATCTTGTTTCAGCGCTGATGGTTTTTGCAGATAAATCGTCGCGATGGTTTCGCGAGTTTCAGCGTCAACATAAATCGAAGGCGATTGTTGGAAGAGTGATTCGAGCAATTCTGAAACGGCCTCTTCGGCCTCGATTGAAATGGAAATGGAAATTTTTGTGAGCGAACTATTTTTCATGTAGATCGCGCCACGGCGTAAAATTCAAAAGCTGCACCTCAGTTTTTTGCGGAGTGTAATGAACCTGCGTGATGCTCGCGTATTCAATTTCGAAGAGGCCCATTTTCGGCAATGGCAAATAGAGTAAAACGGAAAGCAACATGCGAATGACGCCGCCATGACAAACGACGCCCACGGTTTTCCCGGAATTTTTATCTAGAATTTCTTTCAGGCACGGCTCAATGCGCGCCCGAAAAGTCTGGCTGCTTTCGCCATTGGGGACGGCGGCCTGTTCCATCATTTCGAGCCACGAAAATGCGCTGATCTGGAATTTATCGTGCAACTCTTGCCAGCTCAGGCCGGTCCAATCGCCAAAATCCACTTCGCGTAAATCAGGCAAAACGGTCGCCTGGAATTTATAAGCGGCCATCAATGGCGCGACGGTTTGTTGGGCGCGTTTCATGGGACTGGCATAAATCGCGTCAAATTTTGTTTTGCTTAAATAGTGGGCCAGCGCTTGCGCCTGCAATTCTCCTTGAGGAGAAAGATTCATGTCAATGCGCCCGCCAAAAACGCGGTGATACCGCGGCTCAATTTCGCCATGTCGAATCAAATAAAGATGAGTCATGGCCCAAAATTCTGTATGCGGATTCCGAAATGAGGAACGGGAATGGAAGATTAAAAAAATTGATTTTACGCAGAGTTCAAAGCGGCATTTTGCAAATCGAGTAATTGACTGATGCCGGATTTTCCGAGCGCAAGCATCGCGGCCAATTGTTCTTCGGTATAACTACTTTCCTCGCCGGTGCCTTGCAGTTCAATAAATTCGCCGGCGCCATTCATCACCAGATTCATATCCACCGCGGCGGCGACATCTTCGGTGTAACAAAGATCCAACATCGGCTCGCCATTGACAATTCCGACGCTCACCGCCGCAACGCCTTGCAATGGATTTTCGAAAATTTTCCCGAGCGAAATCAATTTTCTAATGGCCAGGGAAATCGCCACATAGGCGCCGGTAATCGCGGCGGTGCGCGTGCCGCCATCGGCCTGCAAGACATCACAATCAATCCAAATAGTGCGCGCCCCAATTTTTTCCAGATCCAGAGCCGCGCGGATGGAACGACCAATCAGCCGTTGAATCTCTTGAGAACGCCCATCAATTTTTCCTTTGGAAATATCACGCTGTTTACGCGCCAAAGTGGAGTAGGGGAGCATTGAATATTCCGCGGTGATCCAACCACCGGTCACACTTTGTTCCCTCATCCAGCGCGGCACGGTTTCTTCGATGGTGGCACCGCAAATGACGCGCGTTTTTCCCCATTCAATCAGAGTCGATCCAGTCGCATAGGGCGCAATATGATTTTGAAACTGAATCGGTCGCAATTGATTCGACTGACGGCCATCGGCGCGAACTGCAATCAGTTTTGTTGTCGTGGAACCGGGCGATTCAAGCATGACCATGTTTAGAATTTTAGCGGCGTCAGAGTCGTGGAGCAATCTTGAAAGTTTATAAAATTTTTCATCAATCCTGTCTTGATATTATTTTTGTCGTAGTTGATCAGGGATTTCATAGAACTTTTTAAATCGGCGTGATTCAAAAAGTTCAATTTCTGAACTGGGCATTCGCAAAATGCGGGCGACTCCAGATTTTTTTTCAATTAATCTTAATCCGCTCGCCGGCCCCATGACACTGACGGCCGTGGCCAAGCTGTCGGCGGTCAGGCAGTTGCGCGCAATGACTGTGACCAGACTGTGATCGGTTAACCCAATTCCTGTGCGCGGATCCACAATGTGCGAGTAACGTTTTCCGGCGATTTCCAAATGTTGAAAAACATCGCCCGACGTGGCCAAGGCCGCCCGCGTTAATAAAACAAATTTCGAAGGCGGCGCGTTGGTCACATCAAGAGACGAC
>JALYXC010000610.1 GCA_030947315.1 Verrucomicrobiota bacterium
GATTTTTATATTTCTCGTAAAGGCGTGTGTGGCGATTTTCTAAATTAATTTCTTTGCCGGAAATCCAAACGCGTTTTACCTGCGAACGGATGTCGAAAATATTTCCGTCGGCCACAAAAAATGTCGCGTCTTTTCCGACCTCAATGGAGCCGAGGCGGTTGGTCACGCCGAGAAATTCCGCGGGATAAAGCGTAATGCTTTTGAGCGCTTCCTCTTCCGGCAATCCAAACGCGATGGCTTGGGCGGCGGCGTACGGCAAATTTTTTATCAGGGCCGCATTGAACGGATCGGCGCCCATTCCGATTGCTGTTTTCACGCCGGCTTTCCGCAAAAGCTCGGGCGCCTTAAAATGAATTTCGTAAGATTCAGTGTCCTCCGGCAGCGTGAAAATATTTTCGTAAATGACCGGGATTTTTTCCTTCGCCAAAAGCTCCGCGACTTTCCACCCGTCGCGTGCGCCAACGAGAATTATTTTAAACCGGTTGGTGTCGGCCCATTTTATGGCGGCGTTGATCTGGCGAATTTCATTAGCGTGAATCATCATTGGAATTTCGCTGCGCACAACCGGCAGCATCGCTTCCCACGACGGATTTGATTCCACTTTCGTTTCTGAATTCGTCGCGTTTTTCGCTTTATCATAAGCGCGCGCTTCCGAGAAAAAGTCTTCAAGCGCTTTCAATTTTTCTTCACGTTGCTTGACCTGGTCTTCGAGCGATTTCCATTTTTTTTGATCCTTAAATTTTTCTTTGGGCGTAAAATCCAGTTCCATGGCCGGCCAAAAGACATGCAGGGCGGCTGGTTTTTTTATGGCCATTTGTTCGGACGTCCAGCCAGCGAGCACGACGACTGCGGATTGCCCGCTGACCACGCCGCCTTGCGGAGCAGGTTCAATGTGTGTAATGCCATTGGCGCGGGCGACGGGAATTAATTCCGAATCTGGATTTATCGCAATCCACGATTGCACGTCCGGCGTAAAATCACCGACTTCAGTTTCATCGCGCGTCGAACGCACCGCGCCGATTTCACTCAACCCCAGCGACGTATTCAACGCAATCAAACCGGGATAAAGATGAAGACCTTTTAAATCGGTTGAAACAGGCAGGTGTTTGAACAATGGCATTTCTTCTCCGACCCCTTTAATTTTTCCGTCCTTAATTAGAACATCTCCTGAAAATGTTTTTCCTGAAACGGTGTGAATCATCGCTCCTTTCAATAACAATTCTTCCGCGAAAACATCGCTTGCAGTGAAGATAAGAAAATTAACCACGAAGACAGCAAGACACCGGAAATGGAAAATCGAAACTCTGGTTGTGAAAAATTGGAATCGCATCGCGCTCCATTCATCGCTGGAATATTTTTGAGCGCAAGCGGAAATTCTCGTGGCGGCGCAACTCCCGCGGTCACGATCTCCCCCGCTAATCTTTTTGTCATCGCGATTGACTTGCGAAAAAAGATTCCTTACGTTCAATGCTCCTGAGCGGGGGTGTAGCTCAATTGGTTAGAGCGCTGCCCTGTCACGGCAGAGGTTACGGGTTCGAGCCCCGCCACTCCCGCCATCTCCGCTTTCATTTTTTTTCTCAACGCGCGAACAGCTATGACGAACTTTCGTTTGAAAAAACCACGAAGTCTGGCTCCAGGAGAATTATCCCGCGCAAATTTTTAAAAACTCCGGCTCATTAATAATTTTTAGGCCCAGCTTTTTTGCCTTCGCCAATTTGGATCCGGCCTCCTCTCCCGCCACGACGTAATCGGTTTTTTGGCTCACGCTATTGCTGACTTTTCCGCCGAGCGCCTCAATTTTCGCGGCTGCTTCTTCGCGCGTGAGCGTCGGCAATGTTCCCGTCAAAACAAAAGTTTTTCCGCTCAACGCGCCGAGCGCAGCTTTCGGATGATAAAGCGCTGATTTAAAATTCAAGCCCGCCTGGCGAAGTCGCTCGATCAACTCGCGATTTCTTTTTTCGCCAAACCAATCAAATAAACTACGCGCAATCACTTCGCCAACATCTTCCGTTTCAATCAGCCGCTCCAAACTTTGTTCCCTCAAATCGTCGAGCGAAGCGAAATTGCGCCCCAAAGATTTCGCAACACCTGCGCCAACATGAAAAATTCCGAGACCGAAAATCAATCGCCACAAATCGCGTTTTTTGCTGGCTTCCACGCCGTCCAAAAAGTTTTGCGCTGATTTTTCCGCCATTCGTTCGAGGTTTGCCACTTCGTCCAATTTCAATTTGTAAAGATCCGCGACGTCGCGCACCAAACCGTTTTTCACCAGTTGCGAAACCAACATTTCGCCGCCGCCTTCGATATCCATGGAGCCGCGCGCGCACCAATGCTCAATGCGACCGCGCACTTGCGCTGGACAATCGGGATTCACGCAACGCCAAACCACGTTGTCGCTGGCAGGCTGTTTTTCGTTCACGCTTTCCGATTTTGCGGTTCCGATTTTGGGGGCGCTTAGTCCGCGCGAAATGTTCGAGCCGCATTCAGGACATTTTTTTGGAAATTTAAAAATGGTTTCCCGGCCGGAACGTTTTTCCAAAACCACTTTGACCACAGCGGGAATTACTTCGCCGGCTCTTTCAATCATCACCGTGTCGCCAATGCGAATATCTTTGCGGCGCAATTCATCTTCATTGTGCAACGTGGCGCGGGCAATCGTGCTGCCGCCCAGAACCACCGGTTCCAATTCCGCCACGGGCGTCAGCGCGCCGGTGCGTCCGACTTGAATGGTGATTCCATTTAATTTTGTCTCGGCTTGCTCGGCCGCGTATTTGTAGGCCATGGCCCAGCGCGGCGCTTTGGAAGTCGCGCCGATTTTTTCGCGCGACCCGAAATGATTTAATTTAATAACCGCTCCGTCCAGGGCGTACTGAAAATCATCGCGCAATTTATCCAGTTCAGAAATCGTTTTGAACAATTCCTCCACCGAGCGGCAGAGCCAGACTTTTGCCGGCGTTTTAAATCCGAGCGATTTCAACCACTGCAACCAGGCAAAATGAGTTTCAATTTTCGGTCCGCCTTCCACATGGCCAATGCCATAAAAAACCAGATCAATCCGCCGTTGCGCGACGATTTTAGGATCGAGTTGTTTCAACGAACCCGCCGCGGCGTTGCGCGGATTGGAAAACGGTTCTTCCGCGGCGGAAATCCGCTCCGCATTCAATTTCTCGAAATTCGATTTTGGCATATAAACTTCGCCGCGCACTTCCATGATGGTAGGAACGCGTTCCTCCGCGTCCCTGAATTGTTTCTCACGGCGGAGTCGCGCAGAGGCGGAGTTGGAAAAAGATAACTTCCCTTCCTCTCTCTGCGTCTCCGCGTCTCCGCGGTTATTAAAATTCAGTGGAACCGAGCGAATTGTTTTTAAATTCGCCGTGATATCGTCGCCGGTTTTTCCGTCGCCACGAGTCGCGCCCACGACTAAAATTCCATTTTCGTAACGCAGATTCACCGCCACGCCATCCACTTTTGGCTCGACCGTAAATTCCAGTTTTTCATTGGGCAGAAGCCGTTGGACGCGATTTACAAATTCGCGCACTTCATTTTGCGAATAGGTGTTGTCCAGACTCATCATGGGCGCGAGATGCGGCACCGGTTTGAAAGCAATCAAAGGCGCGCCTCCAACTCGTTGCGATGGCGAATCGCTCGCGGCTAGTTCAGGAAATTCTTTTTCCAGATCGATCAACTCGCCATAAAGCCGATCATATTCCTGATCGCTGATTTTCGGCTGTGCGAGAATGTAATAAGCCTGATCGTGCTCGCTAATTTGCGCGACAAGTTCGGCGTGGCGGGATTTGGCTTCGGCGCGCGTCATCAGTAAAATTTGCTAATTCGATAAATTCCGCAGCCACCAGGCATTTCGTTTCCAGGATTTAAATCCTTTCGGGCCGAGCGTTTCGGTCGCGGCGGTTTCCGTGGCCGTTTTAATTTCCAGGAGTTTTTGTTTGCGTTGCGCTGGCGTAAGATTTTTATCCGAACGAATTTGTTGCGCGGCTTTTTCCACTTCGTCTTTCATCTCATAAACTTTTTTCGCGGAGTCTTTCGGCAAACCTTGCCGCTCGGTCATTTGCACCAGATTCCGATAATCCCAATCCTCGGCCATTTTAAATTCTTTGAAGCGATCTTCGCCCAGACTGGCTTTTAAAAATTTCTCCGCTTCTTGTTGATCTTTCATTTGTTGGGCGCGAGCCGCTTTATCTTCGGAATCGCTTTCATCGTTCACGCGGGCAAATTCCTGCGCTTGTTTCGCTTTAAAAATGGCGCGGAATTCCTGTTCGCTGGCGTCGAAGCCTGGCAACTCATTATCTTTTAAATCGCGGGCGATTTCCGAATGTCGAACTTCATATTCGAACAATTCATCAGGACTTAAAACTTTCGCCATTTCGTCGTGCTGTTGCCGGTTGATTTTTTTTATTTCATTCTGATCATCCTGATCGAAATAGCCTTTAATTTTGCGATAAATTTCCTGCTTCATTTCCTCAAATTTCTGTTGAATATCTTGCAGCGAATCTTTTTTTTCCTGTGGCAGCGATTCCATAAACGGGTCATCGCCCGAATCCCAGCCATTTCGTTTGGCCATTTCTTTCCAGTAATCAATCC
>JALYXC010000618.1 GCA_030947315.1 Verrucomicrobiota bacterium
GAGTCAAAGAAGGAACTAATTTAATTTTTGAACCACGATGGAAGCATTGACATTTATTTGCGTGCCTCCCGCCAGCGACTGAAGACCCACCGCTGCAGCCGAACTGCGATTCCGGAGAGTAAGAACGTCGTTGGCTCCTATAGTTAGGATAGCTTGTCCGCTATTTTGCTGAGTGCCAGCGCCCGAACCATAGACCGTGCCTGGAACCTGAACTCCATTTAGGAATAGCGCGAATTGGTTGGGTTCTGTGCCCGATACGGAAAAGTTAACCTTGTAATCGCCCGCATTGACAATTTTAATATCCGAGCTTCCCAAGCCGTGCGTGATCCCCGCAGTAAGAACGCCGTTAGAATCAAAGAATACTACAGCGTCAATCGCGACTGTTTGAGCAGTTAAGTTGTAAATGTATCCATAGTCGGATGAACCACTCGATCCATTCGTCCCGTTGACTCCGTTAGTTCCTGCTGGGCCTGTGGGTCCAGTCGGGCCCGCTGGACCAGTTGCTCCTGTTGGTCCCATGGGTCCGGGCGGTCCTACTGGTCCAGTAGCTCCAGTTAGTCCCATCGCGCCTGCAGCTCCAGTTGGACCCGCCGGTCCAGCTAGTCCAGTCGCGCCATTTTTTCCTTTATTTCCAACCGCTCCCGTTGCGCCTGTCTCCCCCTTTGGTCCAGCCGGGCCAGGAGGTCCAGCAGGTCCTGCGGGTCCCGCTACTCCAGCAGGTCCGGGAACTCCGGGACAAGCGCACTCGCAATTGCAAACGGTGATTAATTGATTAGAAAATAACACATTGTTTTGAAAAATCTTCACCCAATAAGTGCCGGGGGGCAAACCCGCCGGCCGAGCTAAGACCATGGTTTGAGCCGCAAAATTAAAAGTGCCATTAACAGCCATTCCTCCCCCTTGGCTATCGCCGCCGAGTGTAGTCGTTAGCGTGCCGGGGGCGAAGTTGGGAAAGCCACTCAACTGGAGGGTAAGGTTGGTGCAATTACAACCAATAAGGCCAACGATGGTCGCTTGGCCGGTTGATGCCAGCGCTGCGAGAGCGAACAGAATCAGCCAGAATCGAGAGACAGAGCGGAACATCTTGAGCGGTGCAAATGCGATGGAAGTTTCTGGTGCGATAGTTTTCATAAGTATTACTTTTTTCCCTTTACGGGAGTTGACCGTGTTTACGAATAATCAATCGCACGAAATCAATCGCACGAAATCGGGGTGTAAAACTTTTTTACACGCCGATACGGGTTCTGTCTAGAGTTAAACGGCCTGACATATATATAATACAATCCCTATTAATATGCAATCTATTCCCTGAGGTTAAGCGCTAACTTTCGGCAAACACCATTTCGCTTTTTATCGAACCTCGGGCTCGAAATTTAATTTTCCTGCTCTGTCCAATAAAAGAATTTCGGCGGTATAGCCTTGTCGAAAGGTTGGGTATTTAAATTGATAACCGAGTTCCATTTTCAATTTGCGATTAAGAACTTTTTTATTTGTCAGAGCGCGTTTGCGATTGGTATTTTCCGTTTCAGTCGCAAAAGGCGGCATATTTTTCCCGAGCGTTTCGGAAAGCCATCGAAAGAAATGAATCTGCGGAACAGGCTCCTCATCCACTGCATTGTAAATTTCTCCAACACGACCGCTTTTCAGCGCGGCAATAATTGCGCCCATCAAATCATCGCGATGAATCATGTTGATAAGCCGTTGGCCCTGAGCAAAAATTTTCGCTTCATTTTTTAAATATTGTTGAAAAAGATGACCGCGTTCAGGTCCATAAATTCCCGCCACGCGCAAAATAATTGCGGGAAAATTCTGCCGCGCGAAGGCAACGAGCAGCAATTGTTCTGTTTCAATTAAAATTTTGCCCGTCTCGTTGGTTGGCTCGGTCGGACTGGTTTCTTTAACTTGCGAAGCGTCGGTTTGCCCGTAAACACCGGTGCTGCTGGTATAAACAAATTTCTTCGGCGGAGTTGGCGCGAGCCATTCGATTAAATTCTTTGTGCCGTTGAAATAAACCTCGCGATATTCCCCCACTCCGCCTTTGCTGGATGAAACGGTGTTCACAATCCAGTCGAAATCTGCTGGAATGTTTTTTAGTTTTTCCAGGTTCGTAATATCGGCGATGAGCGGCTTGATTCCGACGGCCGTTAGTTTTTCCACGCCATCTTCGGAGCGACGTATTCCAAAAACTTCGTGGCCTAGTCGAACTAATTCCGCGCCGAGCGGCAAACCGACATAACCACAACCCATAATCAAAACGCGCATGAAGGGAGTTAAATGCAAAGCCGCAAAGGAACAAAGCCACAAAGAGAATTTGTTTCTCGCTTCGTGAATGGTAACTTAACGACTCAAAAATGGTCGGGCCTGGCGCGGAGGCAATTTGTTTCGCGTTTTTATTGCTGCGGACGCGAGGTTCTGATGGTTATAAATTGATTGTTCAGGAGTGTGTAAGGAGCTTTGACTCGCGCTTTCACGGTTTCAGTCAATCCATTTCCGTCATTGGTTACTTGAAGTTCTTCGATGTAATTTATGCCGGTGTTCCAGGTAAATAAATCATTGGATACATACACCGCATAACGAACATCCACCGGCGGAATGAGCCGTTGGTAGATGAACGTGATATGATATTGCCCGTCCACTGGATTGAATTCAATGGCGGTAGTAATGACGGAACTGGTTTCGGTGGATTTCGGCTCGCGATGAAAAGCATATTCATTAAAATTAACCAATCCGTCGCGATCAAAATCCGCTCCTTCACCACTTAAATTCGGATCGGTCAATTCTTCCAAAGTGAAGTGGTTGATAGTCCAAATTCCGTAAGGCGAATCATGAATAGTGACGGTGGCCGTTGCGCTGCCGATAGTGTAGCCCGAATTGGTGATTACATTAAAGACGACAGATTCGTCTCCTTCGGTGCGGTTATCTAGAAAAGGCGTGACGTAGAATGTGGTGAGATTCGTGCCGGCGGGAATAGTCACACTATTCGTCAACGCGACAAAGTCCACCCCATTGCTGGCGGTGCCGCTCATGGTCATCTGAATAGTCAGATCAAAATTGATATCGCCAAAGCGTTGAATGGTAAATTGGCCGAGGTCCGGCCCCAGTTCAGCCGCTTCACTGTCCGAAGCGTAAAGGTAAATAGAAGTCGGCTCCGTCACAGTCACGGTAACTTCATCGAAAATTTTTACCTGGCCATCAGTGGAGGTAAGGCGGAAAAGATAACTGCCCGCATCGTTAAACTGAATGGTATTAGTCAAACTTCCCGCGTTAGTAAATGTTATCGGAACTGGCCCGCTGATAAAACTCCATAAGTTATTCAGCGCGCCCGGCGGATTCGGATTGCCATCATCGCTGACTAGACCATTAAGCGTGGCGGAAGTCGCGATCTGCACTGTAAAATCAGGGCCAACATCCACGACCGGCGCAAAATTCGTCGGAGGCAAAGCGTGCAGCGCGGTAATTTCTCCGACATTCAGCGCACGCGAATAAATACGAATATCGTCCAGCAAACCATTCCATGAATTTCCCGCAGATCCTTTGCCCGCGATAAATTGCAGACAGTTTGTCAAAACGCCGGCGAACCCAGGGCTGCGAAAACTGGGCGTGTCCAATTGGCCATTGATAAAAAGCGCGGCGCCATTTGTATTTCTCCAGGTAAGAACAACATGCTGCCAGTCGTTGGTTGTAACATTATTCGCGCTGATGTAACGCGACACGCCATTGGTCGTTGGAATAGTCACAGCAATGACATTGGTTCGATGAGAAAAAGCGTCATAAGTTTTCGCGCTGAGATCAAGCGTGGTGTTTGTTCCGCCGGAATTATCGGTGGAAATAAATCCGCGGTCGGAGTTAGTCGTGTTGGATTTGATCCAAAGCGAAAGGCTCATCGCGCCAAGACCATTGAGAAAATTTGTGCCGCTAGTTTCGCGGACAAAGTCGTTTATCCCGCCAAAGCTTAACGCGCCTCCGACCATCCCATTGGCCACCCAACCCGGTGTTCCAACTAAAACTCCGTTGTGGCCGGCGCCTGAAGAATCGAGCGCGGTAGTTCCGCTGCCATCGTCAAATTTCCAATGCAATAAATCCGGCGCGAGAGATTCTCCGAGATTGACCACCACAGTAACCTCACCAAAGCTTTGCAAAACTCCGTCGTCAGCCGTCAAACGCAGAACATAAACGCCACTACCTGAAAAATTTACTGTCGTGTTCGTGGCGAGTGGATCGCTGAAAGCAAAGGTATCGGGTCCGCTTTGCTTGCTCCAGGTTAGCGTCAAGGGCGCGGCGGGATCGTTGTCGGTGACGGTGGCTTCCAAAATCATATTTATATTTGTGCCGCTGAGGAAAACTGTTCTGGCAGATGGACTCGTGATAATCACGACGGGAAACTGTTTGGTGCCGACATCTTCAATTGTGACGACCACATTACTCGGGGAAAAAATGGTATAGTCGGCGCTGGGTAATATACTCACTGCCACCGTTTCCAAATTTTCAATTAATAAATCATTTGTCGGATAGATGGTGACATCAATGGACGAGGCGCCGCAGCAAAAAAGCACGTTGGTCGCGAAGGGCGGATAGTCCACACCGTAAGTTGCAGTTCCGTTGACCGCCAGATTAACTACAAAATCCACATTGGTATCGCCGGTGCGAATCAATGTGATCACTCCAGGTTGTCGGCCGTTTTCAGAAGCGTTCGTGATAGTTCCAACAAGACTAACCATTGGTTCATCATCTAGAATTGTAACCGTGGCATTAGTGGGCGAACTAAAGCTGTAGTTGGAACCACTAAGTAGAGTTACCTTCACCGTTTCCGGCCCCTCGCGCAGAAAATCATCCAGCGGCACGATAGGCAACGTGGCAAAAAGTTGATTGGAACGAATAATAATCGAATTGGAAATGGCCACGTAATCCAAGCCATTGATCGCCGTCCCGCTCACATTGAAAAAAATGGTGAGATCAGAATTTGTCGTGCCGAAACGAGTAAAAGTAAATTCACCGCGATTAGTCCCCGGTTCGGCCGCTTCGAAATCGCTCGCATCCACGCGAACGCTTTGGTCATTGTCTTGAATGGTTACTAGAGCCGAGGCTGGAAATAAAACGCGGTAAGTATCGCGCACGGTTAAATTGACAAGGACAGTTTCATCTCCTTCGACTAAAGTATCGTCGAGTGGAGTAATGGAGATAGTCGCAAAAGTTTGGCCATCGGGGATCGTGACGATATTCGTAATTTGAGCATAGTCCACTCCGTTGCTGGCCGTGCCACTAATGGTAAAATAAATAGTCAAGGCTCCACTACTGCTGCCGCTGCGCGTAAAAACAAACTCACCATTGTTGGCGCTTCCTTCAAGGGCGATTGGTTTAACTGTTGAAGTAACCGATACTACCGGCAATGTCTCGAGGTCATTATCAACAATAGTCACAGTGGCGACGCTAGGCGAAATTAATTTTGCGCCTGCCGCACTAGTGAGTGTGACTACAACTGTCTCGCCGATTTCGACGGTGGCATCATTCACCGGCACCACCTGCAAATCCACAAAAGCTGCGCCGGCCGGAATCGTGACGGAAGTTCCAATCGGCGCGTAATCACTCGGTGCGCTGGCTGTGCCGGTGACTTGAAAATTCACGACCAAATTTGTGGTAAGATTGCCGACCCGCGAAAAACGAAAATTGCCGGGGAGCGGCCCGGTTTCTGAAGCGGTCGGGGCAGTTGCGACCACTGTGACTGATGCGCTATCATCATCCAGGATGGTGTAAGTATGGATTTTATTTCCGTCGAGCGTTGCGCCGACGGGATTGTTCAAGACCAGACGAATCGTTTCATTAGATTCGAGAATGGAATCATTAATAATCGTGAGAGGAATAGATTTGGACCATTCGCCCGGATCAAAAGTAAGGGTGCCCGGCGTAAAGGTATAATCGTTGCTCGAAGCGGTTCCGCCAATGATCCGATAGTCCACTGAAATCGGAATAGTCGAAGTAGCGCTTAAAGAAACACTCACGCCGGGCGAATCACTTTCCGGCGCGCTCGAAGTCGTAAAGGTAAATCCGACGGCTGGAATACTGTTGGCATCATCGTCGAGAATGTTCACAGTGGCGCGATTAGCCGAACCAAGATTGTAATTAGTGCTCGCGATTAGATTCAGCATCACCGTTTCCGTATATTCCAAATACAAATCGTCAAAGGGAATTACCTCGATCGTTACTTCGCTGGCGCCGTCAGGAATCACCGCGAAATTATCTATCGGAATATAATCCACGCCGTTGATAGCCGTGCCGCTTATGGCAAAATTGACCGTCAAATTGCCATTGAGAATGGAACCACGCGAAATCGTAAATAGTCCCGTGTCGCTGCCCGGTTCCGATGCCGAACTATCTGTCGCAGTGATACTCACCGTGACTTTTTCGTCATCTCGAATAAAAAGTGTGGCGCTGCCTGGAGAGCCAACGTTGTAACCCGGATTGTTGGCGAGCGAAATAATCACCGATTCGTCTCCTTCGAGAAGAGAATCATCGAGAGGCGTTATAGTAATATTGGTGGAGGTAAGCCCGGCGGGAATTATTAACGAGCCACTTAGACTTGTGTAGTCTATGCCGTTACTTGCCGTGCCGCTCACGTTATAGTTAACCAAAAGATTTCCACTTAAATCGCCCGCGCGCATTACCGTGAATCTTCCCGTGGAAGAAGGCTCGGCGGCGGTCGCGCTCGTCGGGAAAATAGTTACGGTAATCAAATCATCATCAATAATCGTCACGCGCGCGGTGGCGGGACTTGCAATATAGGTTGGGC
>JALYXC010000002.1 GCA_030947315.1 Verrucomicrobiota bacterium
CGTGTGCAAAGTGCAGTGGCGGCGTCACCCCGATTGGTCAACTTTTCAGCGGCGTTAAAACAGGTGCAGTCGTTTCAGCAGCCTTCCCAGAAGAAGTAGCCGCAACTCAAATCGCCATTCTGCAAAAGTGGATAGCTTCATGCAGTCACACCGCTAAATCTGAAATCACGTGTTCCGAATTACCCGGAGGTTCAGAGCATTTAGTTTTCGTTGATGCCGAAACTCAGACTGTTTACAAAGTCACACGGCCAACTTTGTATGGTGATTCCTACTTTCTCGACGCGACAGGCAAAATTAACCAGCAAAATTGTTCTCCGCTGGAATATCTAATCCGGCTGCGCCTCTGGAAAAAATTATTCCAATCCGCGCCGCGCGATTTGGGTATTTCTCATAAGGGGCAAATTATTTCCTCTCACCAATTCATCACCGGCACGAAGCCCGCGCAAGAATCGGTGGATAAATTTTTAAGCGACGCGGGGCTTTCCGCCGTCCGCCAAAATTATTGGCTTTGGAAAAAAACTTATCCTGATTTTGAAATTTGGGTGGGGGACGCGCGGGAAGATAATTTTGTTGAAACCGAAGCGGGAATTGTCCCCATTGATATTCGTCTTTGGTTTGCCGGTCACACGCCTTCCACAGAATCAAACGAGTGGTAATCAATCGCGCGGCCGTTTTGAAAGTTTAGCGCAGGGAAATATTTTATGCTTTCAGTTTGTCGGCAAAATACTTTATCGTCAGTCATGCCGACGCTGCGATGAAACAAACCATTCACGACATTCTGGAAATTTTCCGCGAAGGAGCGCGGCACAACCGCAATCTCGGCGACAAATTCGAGAAACTCATCGCCAGCTTTCTCACCAAAGACCCGTATTACGGCAATCATTTCAGCAACGTCTGGCTCTGGATGGAATGGCCGGGGCGCAACAATCAGCCCGACACCGGCATTGATCTTGTCGCGCAGGAACGCGCGACCGGCGACTTCACGGCGATACAATGCAAGTTTCTTGACCCCGATACTTATCTGCAAAAGGATGGCGTTGACAAATTTTTGGCGACTTCCGGCAAAGCCCCGTTCACGCAGCGGATGATTATTTCCACGACGGACAAGTGGGGGAAACACGCCGAAGAAGCGTTGAACAATCAGCAGCCCCCCGTCAACCGGCTGCGCGTGCAAGACCTCGACGACAGCGCGATTGATTGGTCGGATTTCAACATCAATCGCCCGCAGAACATCAAACGCAAGCCGCCGAACAAAATCCGCGAACATCAAAAAGCAGCGCGGGCGGATGTTGTCGCCGGTTTCAAAACTGCCGGCCGGGGCAAGCTCATCATGGCGTGCGGCACGGGCAAAACCTTTACCGCGTTGAAGATTGCCGAAGAACTTGTTCCCGCCGGGGGCAATGTGCTTTTTCTTGTGCCGTCCATTTCCCTGATTTCGCAAACTTTTTGGGAATGGT
The DNA here is from genome assembly GCA_030947315.1 of Verrucomicrobiota bacterium. Taxonomy (GTDB): domain Bacteria; phylum Verrucomicrobiota; class Verrucomicrobiia; order Limisphaerales; family CANJXF01; genus JALYXC01. Next base: position 1,458 of record JALYXC010000002.1, read on the forward strand.
CGGCGCAATCGGAAAATCCTTTGAACTCGTTTGCCGTCTGTTCCGATGCCCAAGTCGGCAAAAAGAAAACCGACGAGGAAGACATCCGCACGCACGAACTGCCTTTTCCCGCGCACACGAACGCGCGCCGGTTGGAAAGTGAAACCGGCATGATGCGCGCGAAGGAAAAGAAAAATCTCAATGTCATTTTCTCGACGTATCAATCCATCAAGGTTATTTCCGACGCGCAGAAACTTCACGGCTTGCCGGAATTTGACCTTGTGATTTGCGACGAAGCGCACCGCACCACCGGCGTCGAGCAGACGGAACTGGACAAAAAGGACGCCGCCACTTTCACCGCCGTTCACAACCCCGATTTCCTGAAAGCCAAGCGGCGGCTCTACATGACGGCCACGCCGCGCATTTACACCGACGATTCCAAGGCCAAGGCCAAAGACGCGGGCGTGACGTATTTCTCGATGGACGAGGAAAAAGATTACGGCAAAGAATTTCACCGGCTCGATTTCTCCAAAGCCATTGAAAATAAATTGCTCACGGACTACAAAGTTTTGGTTCTCGCCGTGGATCAATTGGCCGTCAGCACCGCCTTACAACAGCAACTCGCGCAAGGCACGGAACTGAAACTTGAAGACGCCGTTAAAATTGTCGGCTGTTGGAATGGCTTGCGGAAGCGTTTCGTGAAACAGGAAGGCGACGGCGGCGAAGCCATTGACCGCGCCCCCATGCGCCGCGCCGTGGCGTTTAGCAGCCGCATCAAGGATTCCCAAAACATCGAAAAACTTTTCAAGGATGTCATCAAGGAATACGCTTCCGACGGCGACCCCGAATCATCCATTGAAACCGACCCTGATTTTCTGCGCTGCGACGTGAAGCACGTTGACGGCAAAATGAATTCGCTGAAACGCAGCGAAGCCCTGCAATGGCTCAAGGCCGACACCGCCGCCGAGGGCAACGTCTGCCGCATTTTGACAAATGCCCGGTGTCTTTCCGAAGGCGTGGACGTTCCCGCGCTGGATGCCGTCATGTTTCTTAATCCGCGCAAATCCGTGGTAGATGTTGTGCAAGCCGTCGGGCGCGTCATGCGGAAGGCGGACGGCAAGGATTACGGCTATATCATTTTGCCCATCGCCGTGCCGGACGGCGTGCCGCCGGAAGAAGCCCTGAACAACCACGAAAATTACAAAGTCGTCTGGCAAGTTTTGCAGGCACTTCGCGCGCACGACGACCGCTTCGACAAGATGCTCAATCAGATTGAGCTGAACCTCAAACGACCCGACCAGATACGAATTATCGGCGTCGGCGGCGAAGGCGAACACAAAGACGGCACGCTCCTCGACGCGCCCGTGCAAGCCGTCCTCAATTTCAATCTCAAAGACTGGCAGGACAAAATTTTCGCCAAGATCGTCCTCAAATGCGGCACACGCAAATACTG
>JALYXC010000013.1 GCA_030947315.1 Verrucomicrobiota bacterium
AACGTTTTGCGGAAAGAAAAATTGAAACGCAACTGGAGCGGCACGTAACTTTTCGTTCCGGTAAAACGGCCGATGTGGAGCTTTCCAATTCGTTTGTCGAAATGGAAAAAGGCTCGTTGTTGCTCAGTGTTTTTCATGACGTAACCATTCGCAGACAAGCCGAAGAACGCGAACGGCAGGCCACTCAGGAATTATCCCGCAGCCAGGCTGAATTGCGCAAAAAAAATGACGTGCTCGAAGATGATTTGAAAATGGCCCATGAAATTCAGCTCGCCATTTTGCCGCAGCAATATCCGACTTTTCCGCACGATGCCGCGTCCGGGCAAAGTCGGTTGCGTTTTTGTCATCGCTATCAGCCTTCGGGCGAAGTGGGCGGCGATTTTTTTAACGTGCTGCAACTTTCCGACACCAAAGCGGGCGTTTTTATTTGCGACGTGATGGGACACGGCGTTCGTTCCGCGCTGGTCACTGCGATGGTGCGCGCTTTGGTGGAAGAACTTAAATCAGTCGCGACAGATCCTGGATTATTATTGACCCGCATCAATGGAGATTTGCGCGCTATTTTACAGCAAACCGGCACGCCGTTATTTACCACCGCTTTTTATTTGGTCGCCGATCTGGAGACACGCCAGTTTTCATTTGCGAATGCCGGTCATCCCAAACCGTTTCTCATTCATCGTCCAGACGGCGCGGTGGAACTAATGAAAAATGCCTCGGGAAAATCCAATCCGGCTCTGGGATTATTTCAGGAATCAGTTTATCCCACCACGCAATCGGTTTTATCGTCGGGAGATTTAATTTTGTTTTATACTGATGGCTTATACGAAGTGGAAGGAATCAGCGACACTCAATACAGCCAGGAGATGCTTTTCTCCGCAGTTAGCAGTCATAAAAAACTTTCCTGCCCGCAACTACTCGACGGCGTTCTTTCCGAAATAAAAGAATTTTCTGTCACTCACAAATTTTTGGATGACGTCTGCCTGGTCGCCATGGAAGTCGCTCCAGATTGAGTATTTTGTGTGAGAGTAGGGCAAGCGTCCCGCTTGCCCGGCGAGCGCTTCGGCGTGAGCAGACGCCCTTCTGTTCGCTCTGCGCGTTTGACATTAAGTTGCTCCCCGATACAATGAAGAAATTCTTTTTTAAAAACCTGAATTGACCAAGGCAATTTGTGGCAGGCAAAGACGATTATTTAATAGATTTATTGGTGGACATGGGCGTGGTGGACAACGACCAGTTGGCCGCGCTTCGTGCGGAAACCGAGACGACCGGCGAAGGCGTGGTGGACTTGCTGGTGAATCGAAAAATAATTCGTCCGCTCGATGTCGCCCAAGCCAAAGCGGCTCATTTTGGCACGGAACTGGTTAATCTAAGCGAATTAAAACTTTCTGACGAAGTGATTGCGGCGGTGCCTCGCCACGTCGCTAAACGTTATCGCGCTGTTCCTGTCGCGCGCCACGACTCCTCCGTGCGCGTAGCCATTAGCGACCCTTCCGACCTGGACACGCTCGATAGTTTGCAGCGCGCCATTGAAGGCGATGTGGAATTTTGCGTCGCGCCCGATGAAGATATTGACGCGGCGCTCGATAAATATTACGGGGCCGCGGACGATTCGGTCGGCAAAATGATTCAGGACATCACGGAAGGCGAAGTGGAAGTCGGCGGCATGAAAGGAATGGAAGCCGACGACGGCGCCACGGTGGATGCCGATGCGCCAATTATCAAATTGGTCAACACTCTTATCGTGGAAGCGTTCAAATCGCGCGCTTCGGATATTCATTTGGAACCGCTGGCCAAAACTTTTCGTGTTCGTTATCGCATTGATGGAATGCTGCATGAAATGAAAAGTCCGCCCAAACGATTGCAGGCTTCGATCATCAGCCGGTTAAAAATTCAATCGAATATGTCCATCGCGGAACGGCGCATTCCGCAAGATGGACGCATTCAAACCCAGGTCGGCGGCAAGCTCATTGACTTGCGCGTTTCCTGTCTGCCCACCAATCACGGCGAGAGCATCGTCATGCGTATTTTGGACAAGGAAGGTTTGAAACTCGGTTTGCCCGAACTCGGTTTTTTTACGGATGACCAGCAAACTTTCGAGCGGATGATTGGTTTGCCGGATGGAATTGTGCTGGTGACGGGCCCGACTGGTTCGGGAAAAACAACCACGCTTTATTCCTGTTTAAATTTTATCAATCGGCCCGATCGAAAAATTATTACAGTGGAAGATCCGGTCGAATATTTGCTGGCCGGCATCAATCAGGTTCAGGTCAGCGAAGTTGTTGGATTAACTTTTTCCAGCGCGCTTCGTTCGATTCTTCGGCAAGCGCCCAACGTGATTATGCTCGGAGAAATTCGCGATTTGGAAACAGCCACCATTGCCATCAACGCTTCGCTCACCGGCCATTTAGTTTTTTCCACTTTGCACACCAACGATGCGCCCGGCGCGGTGACGCGTTTGATTGATATTGGCGTCAAGCCGTTTTTGGTCGCTTCCTCCACGCGCTGTTTGATGGCGCAACGGCTCGTGCGAAAAGTCTGCAAACGCTGCGGCGAACTTTATCAGCCGACCGATTCTGAATTGCGCTCGTTGAACATTGATCCGTCGGCGGTGGCCGGCGCCACATTTAAAAAAGGAAAAGGCTGCGGCGATTGTTCCAATGGTTATCGCGGACGATTTGGGATTTTTGAAATTTTTGTGATTGACGATGAAGCGCGCAAATTGATTTATGAGCGCGTGCCCAATTCCGTTTTGCGCACCCGCGCTCGCGAAATGGGCATGCGCACTTTACGCGAAGATGGCGCGCGCAAAGTGCTGGCCGGTTTGACCACGCCGGAAGAAGTCATTCGCGCCACCAGCGGCGATGT